>JAJPIH010000313.1 GCA_021324875.1 Alphaproteobacteria bacterium | reverse complement strand
TGCGATTGAAATAGAGATGGTAGGGGCCCATCTCGCGGACCGCCTCGGCCTTGCTTGCAGCGACATAGGCGCTGATGCCGAGCGACAAATGGCCGGGGGTGATGCGATGCCCGGCCGCATCGAGACAGCGCGCGTAATAGCGGATGATGTCGTCGCGCAGGCCGCGCGAGCGGCCAAGACCCGGCGTGATCGGCAAATTGTGGCGAGCGGCGAATTCGATCGATTCCTTGCTGCCGACGACCGGCATCCAGATCGGCGGATGCGGCTGCTGCAATGGTCGCGGCCATAACGCCACATCGGAATAGCTCCAGAACCGGCCCTGATAGGAAAACACCTCCTCGTTCCAGGCGCGGATGATGATCTCGAAGGCCTCCTCGAAGCGGGCGCGCGACTCGTTAAGCGGCACGTTGTGGACCTGGTATTCGCGCGGGATGCCGCGCGCGAAACCGGAGATCAGCCGGCCGTTCGACATGCAGTCGAGCATCGCCAGTTCTTCGGCCAGCCGGAGCGGCTCGTGCAACGGCAACAGATTGCCGGAGATCAGCAAGTTGAGCTTCGTGGTACGCTGGGCGGCGGCCGCCGCGAGCAGGTTGGGCGAGTTCATCAGCCCATAAGTCGAGCAATGATGCTCGTTGAACCCGACACCGTCATAGCCGAGCCGGTCGAGCTCTTCCCAAGCGGCAAGATGCTCGGCATAGGTCCGCGCCGCGATCTCAGGCGTGAAATGCCGTTTGGCGAGCGGATAGGGCAATTCGCCGCCGACCTTCAGGTGATCGAGCTGCTCGCCATAAGCCAGCAGGTCAAAAACAAAGACTTTCATCGCGATGCCTTCCACGGCGGAGCAAACGACAGAATTGTAGCCGATAGCGGCGGCGGGCGGCGTCGCTGCCCCAAGCGAGCGGGCGCGGTCGGGTCGGCGGCGGCTGGCGAGCGTGCTTTCAGCGATGCCAGCGCTTGAGCATCACAAATTTGTCCAATCTCCATGCGGTCCTCGATCATCGGGGAATAGACCTTCCCGCGGCCGCAACCGCCATAGTCTCAGGCATGGCCGACTTCGCTCGAAAACGCGGTCAGCTCCACCCCGATCTTGGCCAGCGCCCGCCGCCACTTCCCGTCGTGATCTCGATCGAACACGATTTCCTCGTCGGCGGGGACCGCAAGCCAGCCATTGGCCTGGATCTCGGCGTCGAGTTGACCCGGCGCCCAGCCGGCATAACCAAGTGCGAACAGGCTGTGGCGCGGCCCCTCGCCTTTGCCGATCGCCCGCATGATGTCGAGAGTGGCGGTGACCGCAATATTACCGCTGATCTCCAGCGTCGCCTCCTCGCGGTAATCGGCGGTGTGCAAGACAAAGCCGCGCCCCGGCTCGACCGGCCCGCCAAAATGCACCGGCTGTGTCCGGGCAAAATCGCCGCACTCGATGTCGAGCTGCTTGAGCAATTCCGCGAGGCTCAGCGAGCCCAGCAGCTTGTTGATCACCAAGCCCATCGCACCGCCGTCGCCGCTATGCGTGCACAGATAGATTACCGAACGGGCAAAGCGCGGGTCGCCCATCTGCGGCATCGCGACCAGCAATTGCCCCGCAAGCGATGTCATCAGCTCCTCCGCGGCGGTCGTCTCGTCATGCCCATATCCCGGTTTGAGGGCATTGGGTAGACGCCGATCATAAGACGTTCGTCGCCATGGACGCATAAAAAACCCAGCCCGGCGCGGCGGTGCCGGGGTGCGATTTGCCCGCCGCCGGCGCCTGTGCTATCGCTGCGGCGAGACTCGGCGCGCTTCCCGCCAGGGAAGGGATCGCCCGGCCTTTGCAAATGGAGGGGATCAATGGCGATCAATGTCGGCGACAAGCTTCCCTCGGTGATGCTGCGACAGGTCACCGCCGAGGGACCGAAAGAAGTCACGAGCGATGATTTCTTCCGCGGCAAAAGGGTTGTTCTGTTTGCCGTACCGGGTGCGTTCACCCCGGCCTGTTCGCAACGTCATCTGCCGGGCTATGTCGAAAAGGCGGCGGAGATCCAGGGAAAGGGTGTCGACGAAATCGCCTGCGTCGCCGTCAACGACGCCGCGGTCATGGCGGCCTGGGGCCGCGACCAAAAGGCCGAGGGCAAGGTCACGATGCTGGCCGACGGCAGCGGCGATTTCGCCCGCGCGCTCGGGCTTGAGATCGATCTCAGTCGAGCCGGGCTGGGCGTGCGTTCGAAGCGCTATGCGATGCTGGTCGAGAATGGCGTCGTCAAGTCGCTGAAGGTCGAAGAACAGCCCGGTCAGGTCGACGCTTCCAGCGCCGAGACAATGCTCAGCATCCTCGGCTAGGCACGGCAGGCGCTATCCGGCGCCCGCGGCAATCGCTGCGGCGTTCACGCGCTCGGCCGTTGCCGGGGCGCCGCCCAGCAGGTGGCGGTAAAGCTCGCGGTAGCGGCGGGCCGACGCTTCCCACAGAAAATCGCGGGTCATTGCCCGGCGCATCATATAAAGCCACACTCGCGGCTCGCGCCGGAGCCGCTCGGCGCGGGTAGCGGTCGCCAGCAATGCAGCCGGGCTCGCTTCGTCAAACGCAAAGCCGGTGGCCGTGCCCTCGGCGAGGGTGACCGCGGACGCGTCGACAACCGTGTCGGCGAGGCCGCCGACCCGACGGACCAGCGGCAAGGCGCCATAACGCAGGGCATAAAGCTGGGTCAGCCCGCACGGCTCGAAGCGCGATGGCATCAGCACCATGTCGGCGCCGGCGATGATCAGATGCGAGAGAGCATCGTCATAGCCGAGCGTGACGGCGATCGAGTTCGGGTTGGCGCGCGCCGCGTCGGCAAAGCCCTGTTCGAGATCGGCATCGCCCGAACCCAATAGCGCAAGACGGCCGCCGCCGGCCACCAGCTCAGGCAGTGCGGCGAGCAGCAAATCGAGTCCCTTTTGCGGGGTCAGCCGGCTGACGACGCCGTAAAGCGGCGCTTCTTGCGCTTCGGCAAGCCCCAATCGCGCGCACAAAGCGGCCTTCGCCGCGCGCTTGCCGGTCGGCGCCGTCTCGCTGTCATAGGGCTGCGGCAAGTTCGGATCGTGGCGCGGATCCCAGATCCGCGGATCGACGCCGTTCAGGATCCCGGTCAGGCGCGATGCCCGCGTCCGCAGCAGCCCGTCGAGCCCCCAGCCGAATTCGGGGGTCTGGATTTCGCGCGCATAGGTCGGACTGACCGTCGTCAGCTGCTCGGCGAAAAACAGCCCGGCCTTGAGGAACGAGACCTGTCCGAAGAACTCGACGCCGGCGACTGCATAAAACGAGGCCGGCAGCGCCAGCTCAGGGAACACTGCGGCCGGAAAGATGCCCCGATAAGCGAGATTGTGAATGGTCAGGATGGTCGCGACCCGGCTTTCGGCCGGCGGGGCGGCAGCGAGATAGGCCGGGGCGAGACCGCCATGCCAATCGTGGCAATGCAGAATGGCGGGGCGCCAGTCGCGGTCGGCGCCGCGCGCCAGAGCCGCTGCGGCCCAGCTGAACAGACCAAAGCGGCGGTGATTGTCCGGCCAATCGCTGCCATCCGGCGCGGCGTAGGGGTTGCCGGGCCGGTCGTAGAATGGCGGATGGTCGACGAGATAGACATAGCGGCCGCTGTCCGGCAGCCGGGCGCGCGCGATCCGCACGCGCTCGCCCGCGTATGGGGTCGCCAAGCGAACGACGTCGGTGATTTCGGTGAAGGCGTCAAGAAATCCGGGAAAACCCGGCAAGATCACCCGCGTGTCGACATCGAGCGCGGCCAGCGCGGGCGGCAATGCCGCGGCGACATCGCCCAACCCGCCCGACTTCACCCACGGGTAGAGTTCGGCGCATGCATGCAATACACGCAGCGACGACGTCCCTGCCCTTGCTCGCTGCGCGATCCTCATCGACGGTCAATCCGGGTTGCGAACCTTACCGGCAAACGCGGCATCGCCGCGTCGGTTGCCGCGATGCGACCGGTCGGCATCAGCTGGCGACGCGGTCGAGCACTTGGCCCTCGGGGCTGAAGCAAGCAGCCAGCAGCGGGCCGCCGCGTCCGGCGCCAGCGTCCATCAGGACCGCAAACTCGCGCTCGACAAAACCGCGCTTGTGCCGATCGAAGCCGGCCACAACCCGGCGAAAGGGCGTAAAAGGCTGCGCGAGCGCCAGCATGTCGCCACTGCCCCACCAAAACGCATCGCCTTGTGCGGCGAGCGGCCGCGACGGATCGATCCCGGCATGAACGAACAGCGCCCCGTCATCGACGACATGGGCGGCGTGATACAGCGAGGAGAGCAATGCCATATGCCCGGGTGCGGCATTGATCGCATTGCGCAGCGCACTTGTCCAACGGGTGATCGTTTGCGGTCCGCCGCGCGCCGCGGCAAGCCCTTGGCCGACATCGCCACCATAGGCGCGGACCGTGGGCTCGATCCCGGCCCTGATCATCCAGGCAAGGATTTCGCCGGGATTGGGCGCAAATTGAAGCTGCAGCAGTTTTTGCAGCATCTCTTCCTGAGCGCCGCGCAGAAAGACCACGTCGCACACCAGCCCGCCGCGGCGGGCGAGCACGCGCCGGCGAAAATCGAGCAGCTCGTCAACCGTTTCGCGCACGGCCGGGCCGTGGCCCGTATAATTGCCGAGATAAACGATGCGATCGCCGTGATAAAAGCGCTCGCTGATCCGGTCATGGATTCGCGCGAGCGCCGCCGCAGCGCCGTGGATTGCCGCGACCGCCCACACCCGGCGGGCACCGCGCAGCTGCGCCAGCCGCGGTCCGCCGCGTCGTAGGGTTACCCCGAGCGGCAAGCGCCTCCTGCCGCCGACGTTATGCCGTCAGCAACTGCTCGATCCGCTGGGTCGCCGTCGTCTCGTCGATGCGTTCGACCGCAGCGAATTCGCGTACAAAACGATCCAGCGCCGCCTGATAAATCTGCCGCTCGCTATAGGACTGCTCGGGCTGTCCAACATTGCGATAAAGATCGCGCAGCACCTCGGCAATCGAACCCGGATCTCCCGACGCGATCTTGGCCTGGTATTCTTGCGCACGCCGGCTCCACATTGTCCGCTTCGCGCGCGAGCGGCCGCGCAGCTTGGCCAGCGCGGCGTCCATTTCCTTGCGGCTCGACAATTTGCGCAGACCCGAGGCTTTGGCCTTGGCCACCGGTACGCGCAAGGTCATCCGGTCTTTGTCAAAGGCGACGACAAACACGCTCAGCGTATGTCCGGAGATTTCCTGGGTCTCGATCGCGACAATCTTGCCAACACCATGCGTCGGATAAACGACCAAGTCGTCGACGGCGAATAACGGCTTTTCCGACGTCATGGGCATCTCTCACAACCGACCGAATACTGCTGCCGGGACGCTGCGCACGAACAGGGCTCAGCGAGACCCGGATACGGCCGAAAAGAAAGCGTATCCGGGCGGCAATGCGTCAGTGGCACTGCCGAAATCTAATATCATGAACGACGCCTCAAAGGCCAGCGGGTCACGCATGCCGGCGACGCATAACGCCCGCGATCAGACCCTCGCGCCGACCCCGGCGCGCGGTGGTCAATCGCCGCCGGGTTTCGGGCTAAAATACTTCTCGTATTTGTCGGGCACGTCCTTCCACTCTTCAGCGTCGGGCGGCTCCGGTTTTTTGCGGGTGATGTTCGGCCAAGTGCCGGCATATTGTCGATTGAGTTCGACCCAGCGATCGGCCTCGGGCTCGCTGTCCGGAATGATCGCATCAACCGGGCATTCCGGCTCGCACACCCCGCAATCGATGCATTCGTCGGGGTGGATGACGAGCATGTTTTCCCCTTCGTAGAAGCAGTCGACCGGGCACACCTCGACGCAATCCATGTACTTGCAGCGGATGCAGGCTTCGGTGACGACGTAGGTCATGGTGTCGGCATTCTCTCCTCAGTTTCGTGGTGGCCGCTCAGCCCGTATCTGCGAGCCCAAGCCGCTCCAACACGCGCTGGCGCGCCAAGCCGCGTTCGCGGTCGGGGATATAGATCAGCCCACCGACGCGGCGCAGCAGGCTGTCCTCATAGGCGTCGAGGGCGCCATCGGCATACGCCACCTCCCAGAGCATCTCGATGAGTTCGATGCGCTGCTCGTAGGACAGCCTTTCGTTGATGACGCGGGTGAAATGGAACAGTTCGGCCGCACGATCGGCCGCGCGCTCACCCGCCGCCAACAGCGCCCGCGCATCGGCCTGTGACAAATTGAACCGCCGCTCGAGAAGTTTTGCCACGACGGCGCGCTCCCGCTCGTCAAAATGGTCGTGGCTGTGCGCCACCTCGGCAAGCAGCGCCGCCAATGCCAGCTCCAGCTCGTCCTGGCGTTCGCGCGCGTGGTCGGCGGCACCGGTCAACCATCCTATGATGCTGTCGATCATTGTCTGCTGCCTAACATAGGCGATCGCCGGGCGGCAACCCCACGCGGTTTGGGGTTTTGGCGGCGCCGCATCCGCCGCCGCTCACGGAAGCGAAGCCGGGGGCCGGCCGTTCTTGCCGCGGACATTGCGAAGGAGCGCCCGTGGCAAGACGCGGCACCATCATTGTTCTCCATTTTGTCGGACGGATGCCGTTGGCCGGGATCGCCTGGCAGGCGATGCATTACCTCGTCGGGCTGCAGCGGCTGGGTTACGACGTCTGGTACATCGAAGACAGCGGCGCCAACCCCTATGATCCGCGCATCGCCAGCGTCGTCATGGAGTGCGATTACAACGTCGCCTATCTGCGGCGGGCGATGGCGGCCTACGGTTTTGACGGCCGCTGGGCGTATTGGGACGCGATCAACGACGCCTGGCATGGGCTCGCCCGCGAGCGGGTCGCGCGGCTCTATCGCGAAGCCGACGCCCTGATCAATCTCTGCGGCGCAACCCAGTTGCGTGATGAGCACCTTTGCTGTCCGCGGCGGATCATGATCGACACCGATCCGGGGTACGAGCAGATCAAATATGCCCAGGCCGATCCCGGGGCCCGCGCCTATCTCGACGCCCACACCCATTTTTTCAGCTATGGCGAGAATCTTGGCAGCGCCGATTGTCCGGTGCCGCTTGGCGGGCTCGACTGGCACCCGACCCGCCCGCCGGTGGTTGTCGATTTGTGGCCGCGGGAGCGCGCACGCGCCGGATACGGGTTCACGACCATCGCCACCTGGGAGAACAGGGGTAAAAACATCGACTTCGGCGGAACCCGCTATATCTGGTCGAAGCACGTGAATTTTCTGCATTTTCTCGATCTGCCGCAGCGCCGTCCGGCGATCCGTTTCACGCTGGCGATGGATCCGCCCGATGCGACGGTTCGCGCCCGGGTCGCCGAGGCCGGCTGGCGGATCGCCGATCCTGGTCCGATCTCGGCGAGCATGGAGGCCTATCGCGCCTTCATCGCCGGTTCGGACGGCGAATTCACGGTCGCCAAAGACATTTATGTGCGTCCGCACAGCGGCTGGTTCAGCGACCGCAGCGTCTGCTACCTCGCCGCCGGGCGACCGGTGGTGACGATGGGCACCGGCTTCGCCAAATTTATTCCCGTCGGGCGTGGTTTGTTCGCCTTTAACGCGGAACAGGACGCGCTCGCCGGCATCGACGCGATCGCCGCCGATTATGCAACCCACAGTGAAGCGGCGCGCGAGATCGCCGCTGAATATTTCGGCGCCGAGGGTGTTCTCGCCGCGCTGATGCGCCGCGTCGGGCTCTGACTTCGACGGCTTTGCCTCTATGATGCCGGGGAGCCTGGCGGCTGGCTGCAGCAGGAGGCGAAGATGAGCGACCCACAGATCGGCGCGTTGCGCGCCAAATTGGCGGCCCGGCCGCGCTCCGACGATTATCGGCAGCGCCGTCAGGACATCGATGCCCGCGGCCTGGCCTACGGTATTGCCGCCGATGTCGGGGTCGAGCCGCTGAGCGCCAACGGCGTGCGCGCGGAATGGACCACGACCCCGAATGCCTCGCGTGACGGCGCCCTCCTCTACCTGCACGGTGGCGGCTATGTGATCGGCTCGCTCGACAGCCATCGTCACCTCGTCGCCGAGGCCGGGCGTGCCTGCGCGGTCGGCGCGCTGGCGCTCGACTATCGTCTTGCCCCGGAACATCCGTTTCCGGCGGCGGTCGAGGATGCGCTCGCCGGCTACCGCCATTTGTTGGCGCGCGGTCTCGCACCCGGGCGGATCGCGATTGCCGGTGACAGCGCCGGCGGCGGATTGGTGGTCGCAGCCATGCTGGCGATTCGTGAAGCCGGCTTGCCCCAACCGGCCTGCGGCTGGTGCATATCGCCGTGGGTCGATATGGAAGCCGCGGGAGAGACGATGTCCTCCCGCGCCGCCGCCGATCCGACCGTGCAGCGCGCTGGAATTCTCGACATGGCGCGGCTTTATCTGAACGGTGCCGACCCGCGCGCGCCATTGGCCTCACCGATCTATGCCGACCTCAAGGGGCTGCCGCCGCTGCTGATCCAGGTCGGCGCCTGCGAAACCCTGCTCGACGACGCGTTGCGGCTGGCCAAAGTCGCCGGCGCCGCCGATGTCCGGGTCGAGCTCGAGATCTGGCCGGAAATGATCCATGTCTGGCATCTGTTTCATCCCGAACACGAGGCGGGGTTGCGGGCGATCCGGGCGGGCGGCGATTTTGTCCGCGCGATGCTTGGCTGAGCCGGCGCGGCGCGACAGCCGGCCGGGGTCGTGCTTGCCGGGCGCGCGCCGCAGGCTCATGATCACGGCCACACAATTTCCGCCTTTGCGTTGGAGGCGAGGCCATGCCTGCGGCACCGGCGCTTGTCCTGACCGCCGACAGCATCACCCGGATCGGCGCTGAAGCTGCCGGCGCTGTCGTCGTCAACGGCTCCCATGGCGGCACATACGCCGCCTATGTCGCGGCCAAGCTCGGGGTCGCCGCGGCGATCTTCAACGACGCCGGGGTCGGGCGCGACCGCGCCGGCATTGCCGGTCTCGATTACCTCGAGCGGCTCGGCATTCCCGCGGCCGCGGTCGGGCATATGTCCGCGCGCATCGGTGACGGCGCCGACATGATCGCGCGCGGCGTTGTGAGCCATGCCAACCCGCTGGCGCAGGCGCTCGGCTGCGGTCCCGGGATGGCCTGTCGGGAAGCGGCGACGGCGCTGGCCCAAGCCGCGCCGCGCCGGCGCGAGCCGCCGGCCGCGCTCGAGGCGGCGTTTTTGCTGATCGCCGAACCGCCGCCGGTCTGGGCGCTCGATTCGGCCTCGGCGGTCGCAGCCGAGCATATCGGCGCGATCGTCATTACCGGCTCTCATGGCGGGCTGCTCGGCGGCAAGCCCGAGACTGCGCTCAAATACGATGCGCTGGCCGCGCTCTTCAACGATGCCGGGATCGGCATCGACGAAGCCGGGGTCACCCGGCTGCCGGCACTCGATGCGCGCGGCATCGCCGCCGCGACCGTGACCGCTCAGAGCGCGCGCATCGGCGATGCGCGCTCGACCTATGAGGATGGTATCCTCTCGCGCGTCAATGCCCGCGCCGCCGCCCTTGGTGTAGCGCCCGGGCAGAGCGCCCGCGACTTTGTCGCCGCCGTTCGTCGCGCTGAACAAGACCGGAAGGAACAGGCATGAGCGAAACAGACCGGGCCAGCAACCGTCCCTCGGGGCGTATGAATGGCGGCCGGGCCATGGCCGAAATGCTGCGCCTTGCCGAGGTCGGACCGATGTTTGGCATGGGCGGGTTTCAGCTGCTGCCGTTCTACGACGCGCTGGCCAGCTCGGCTTGAGCCATTTTCTGATCAATGACGAACGCTGCGGCGCCTTTGCCGCCGAAGCCTATGCTCGCGTGACCAACCGTCCGGGGGTGTGCGACGGCACCCTCGGCCCCGGCGCCACCAACCTCGTCACCGGGCTGGTCGAGGCGCTGAACGCCGGCACCCCGGTCATTGCTTTTGCCGGCGACACCAACCGCAGCCACTCCTGGAAAAACATGACCCAGGAAAGCCGCCAGGTGGAAATCCTGCGGCCGGCGGTCAAGGAGGTGATCCGCGTCGAACAAACCGCCCGGGTCCCGGAACTGCTGGCCCGCGCCTTTGCGGTTGCCACCTCCGGCCGCGCCGGGCCGGTGCTGGTCGATGTGCCGGAGGATGTCTGCCACGGCAGCCATGATTTCACGGCCGAGGATTTTGCCCTCGACCCGACGACGCTGCAGGCGCCGGCCCGCCGCATCCGCCCCGACCGCGCCGATGTCGCCCGCGCCGCCGCAATGCTGGCGCAAGCCAAACGGCCGCTGATCTTGGTCGGCGGCGGCATTCACTGGTCGCAGGGTTACCAGGCGCTGCTGAAGCTCGCCGAGGCGCAGGCGATCCCGGTTGCGCATACGATGAGCGGCAAGGGCGCGATCCCGTGTATCCATCCCCTCTCGGTGGGGCTGTTCGGCCGCTATTCGCGCATCGCCAACGAACTGATCGAGGCCGCCGATTGCCTGCTGGTGGTGGGCTGCAAGCTCGGCGAGATCGCGACCAAACGCTACCAATTGCCGGCGCGCTCGGTACCGCTGATCCACCTCGAAATCCTCGCCGAGGAGATCGGCCGCTGCTTTCCGCCGGCGGTGGCGTTGTGGGGCGATGCCCGCGCCGGGTTGGAGGATCTCGCCGACGCACTGGCCGAGGATGCGCGGACCGCCCGCGCCCAGCGCGCCGATTATGCCGCCGAGATCCCGCGGCGCATGGCGGCCTGGCGGGAAGAGGCTTCGGCCCGGCTCGATTCGAGCGAACGGCCGGTGCATATGGCGCGGCTGTGCCGCGAGTTGAACCGCGCCCTGCCGGCCGACAGCATCCTCGTCGCCGATGGCGGATTTGCCGGGCATTGGACGGGGCTGCTCTACGACACGAAAACCGCCGGCCGGCATTTCATTCCCGATCGCGGCTTTGCCTCGATCGGCTACGGGCTGCCGGGCGGGATCGGCGCCGCGCTTGCCGCTCCCGCCGCGCCGGTCGTCGCGATTACCGGTGATGCCGGCTTCAACATGATGCTCGGCGAACTGGAAACCGCGCGCCGCGCCGGGCTGGGGCTGACGATCGTGGTCGTCAACAACGCCGCCTCCGGTTATGTCAAGGCGTTGCAATACGCGGTGTTCCGCGGCCGCTATCAGTCTTCCGATCTGGTCGAGATGGATTACGCCGCGATCGCGCGCGCGATGGGCTGCGCCGGAGTGCGTGTCGAGGACCCCGATCAACTGCCCGCGGCGCTGGCCGCCGGCATCACCGATCGCAGTCGCCCGACGGTCATCGACGTGATCGTAACCCGTGACCCGGCGCGCATGCTGCCGGCGGTCGACAACCGCACGATCGAGGTCCGCGAGGGCGACCGCCCCGCGTGATCGCGAACGGCTCGGGTCAGCCCGGCGCAACCGGTAGCGGGCTTGTCGGGAAACCGGCCTCGGGTCGTCGCGCCCCGCAACCGGCGGCGCATCCCCGATTTCGGGCAAAGCCGATGAGTTGGCGGCCGGTCAGGCACCGGCGATGCTGCCGTGCGTTACCGCCAGTCGCGGCGGATTGCGCAATGTCTGATAGATCACGCAATAGCGCTCGCTGGTCGCCACCAGGCGCTCGACGGTCGCCGGGTCGGCGTCGGTGTCGAGATCAAAACGCAGCGTGACATCGGTCAGCCCGATCGGTGTGTTGCGGTCGACGCCCAGCGTGCCGCGCGCATCCCAATGGCCCTCGGCGGTAACCCGGCCGCCGCGCAACTTGACCCCCATCGCAGTCGCAACGGCGTTGAGCGTGACGCCGGCGCAGGCGACCAACGCTTCGAGCAGCATGTCGGCGGAGCAGGCGAGGCTGCCGTCGCCGCCGGTCGCCGGGTGCAGGCCGGCTTGCGTCTCCCCGGCCCAAGAGCTGATCCGACAGCCGACCCGGTCGAGATCGAGGACCGCTTCGGCGCGCGCTTCGACCCGCGCGGCCGCCGGTTCTTGGCGATACCGATTTTTAAGCGGCGCCTGCAGAGCGCGCAGTTCGTTTGCGTCCATCTGTCCCGATCCTGTTGCCTCGGCCTAGATTGAGCGGTGTAGGGTGCCGCGCCGGTCGGAACAAGAGGGATCCGATGCCCAAGGAGATCCGCCTCAACGCGTTCGATATGAACTGTGTGGCGCACCAGTCGCCCGGCTTGTGGCGGCATCCGCGCGATCGGGCGCTCGCCTACAACACGCTCGATCACTGGGTCGAACTGGCGCGGCTCCTCGAGCGCGGCAAGTTCGACGCCCTGTTCCTGGCCGATGTTCTCGGCGTCTACGACGTCTTCCGCGGCTCGCCCGATGCCGCGATCGCCGGCGCGGTGCAGGTGCCGGTCAACGACCCGTTGCTGCTGGTTCCGGCGATGGCCTATGTCACCCGCCATCTCGGCTTTGGCGTCACCTGCACGGTTTCCTATGAACACCCCTACACCTTGGCGCGCCGCTTTTCGACGCTCGACCATCTGACCGCCGGACGCATCGGCTGGAACGTCGTCACCGGCTATTTGACCAGCGCCGCCAAGGGTATGGGTCTCGACCGCCAGCCCGAGCACGACACCCGCTACGAGATTGCCGAAGAATACATGCAGATGGTCTACCGGCTGTGGGAGGGCAGCTGGGAGGATGCGGCGATCCTGCGCGACCGCGAGCACGGCGTTTTTGCCCGCCCCGACAAGGTTCATCGGATCCGCCACGACGGCAAATATTTCGCTCTCGACGCGATCCATCTGTGCGAGCCCTCACCGCAGCGCACGCCGCTGATCTACCAGGCCGGGGCCTCGACCCGCGGACGCCAGTTCGCGGCCACCCATGCCGAATGCGTCTTCATCAACGGGCCGTCAAAGCAGGTGGTGGCGCCGATTGTCGCCGATCTCCGGCGCCGTGCCGCGGCGGCCGGGCGCAACCCCGCCGAGATCCTGATTTTCACAATGATCACCGTGGTGACCGCCGCCACCTCCGCGGCCGCCTGGGAGAAACTCGAAGATTACCGACGCTACGCCAGCGAGGAGGGCGGGCTGGTGTTGATGTCGGGATGGACCGGGGTCGATTTCTCGCGGTACCGGCTCGATGATCCGGTCCGACACAGCCGCCAGGACGCGCAGACCTCGGCGCTCGAGGCGTTCACGATCGCCGATCCCAACCGGGTGTGGACGGTTCGGGAGATTGCCCGGCACGCGGCGATCGGCGGTCGCGGACCGTTACTGGTCGGCTCGGCCGAGGAGATCGCCGACCAGCTGATCGCATGGGTTGACGAGACCGATATCGACGGCTTCAACCTCGCTTATGCTCTGTTGCCGGAGAGCTTTGCCGATTTCATCGAGCTGGTCGTGCCGGAGTTGCAGAAGCGCGGCCGTTACAAGCAAGATTACGCGCCGGGCACGTTGCGCGAAAAGCTCTATGGCCCGGGTCGCGCCCGGCTTGGCACCGACCACCCGGCGGCGCGGTATCGTTGAGCCAATCCAGGGCGTCGACCGACCGGGGCCGGACCCGGCGCCTGAGCTTCGAGGTTCGGGTTGCCGCGCCGCCGACGCGGGCGCATCATCGGCCAAAATCAATCGGCCCCATCGGCTGCAATCAATCGAGGGAGCGCGCGCATGACCCTCTCGACCCAAAGCCTGTCGGCGGAAACCGTTTCGCCAAACCTGCCGCCCGACGCGCAGCGTGAAATGCTGCGCCGCATGCTGACGATCCGCCGCTTCGAGGAACGCGCCTCGGACGATTACCGCGCTGGCAAGATCTACGGTGTCGTCCATTGTTATATCGGCGAAGAGGCGGTCGCGGTCGGGGTGTGCTCGGCGCTCGGTCCGGGCGACCGAATCATCTCG
>JAJPIH010000250.1 GCA_021324875.1 Alphaproteobacteria bacterium | reverse complement strand
TTGCGCCAGACCGCCTACCGGCTTGCCGCCGATCAGCTCGAAATCATGTTGTCCGCCAACCCGGCGATGCCGGATGCCGTCCGCGGCCGGATCGAGCGCCAAATCCAGCATTGGCGAAGCACCGCCGAGCGTTATGAAAGCGACCCCGAAGGCGGCACCGGCAAGAAGGAATTGCTGGCAACCGCCAAACGATGGGAGGCCAGGCGCGACCGCGCCGCGCTGCGTGACCCCTATTTCGATTATGCCGAGGCGCTGTTTCAGATCGCGATCGTATTGGGTTCGGTCGCCATCGTTGCCGTCTCGCGGCCGCTGGTAACGCTGAGCGGCGTGTTGGCGGTGGTCGCGGTCCTGTTGACGGTCAACGGCTATTTTCTGCTGGTCCACCTACCGCTGGATTAGGCCCGGCGGCGGCAACCGGCAACAGCCGCGCGAGGGCCAGGAATTTTTCGGGATCCTGCGGCTGGCCGTCGACCCGCACTTCATAATGGACATGCGGGCCGGTGCTGCGCCCGGTGGTCCCGACCAGCCCGATCTCGGCCTGCGCCGGGACATTCTGGCCGACCGCGACCAGCCGCCGCCGCAGATGGGCGTATAGCGTCACAATGCCAAAGCCGTGGTCGATCTCGACCGTCTGGCCATAATCCCCGAGCCAACCGGAAAAAATGACGGTGCCGGGCGCGGTGGCGTAGACCGGCGAGGAATACGGCGCATCGAGATCGATGCCGGTATGGAACGCGAGCCGATGGTTGAACGGGTCGCGCCGCGGCCCGAACGGGCTGCCGATCGCGTAACGCGCGAGCGGGGCGGCGATTGGCAAGGTCCTTGCCAGGGCCTGCAGGGCGGCAAGTTTGCCGGCGGCGTTGCCCGCGGACGGGCTGCCGGCGGCAGGAGGCGGGACAAAGGGCCCACCTTCGGGTTGCGCCAGCTGGTCGAGCATTCGGTCGACATCGATGCCGGCGGCGCGCAGCGTGCGCTCGACCGCGCCGACCAAATTGGGACCGACCGCACCGCCGTCGATCGGCTGGGGCAGAGCCGGGCCGTCATCGGCATCGGCCTCTGCTCGCCTGGCATTGTGCTCCGGCATGTCGGGCGGCGGCAGTCCGATCGCGGTCAATTTCTGCCCGATCTGGTCCAGCACCAGGCGAGCCCGCCGGCCACGGGTTGCACCCGCGCCGCGGATCGCGCTCAATTCTTCAAATTGCTGCGCAGCCTCGGCGAGGTCATCCGCCGATCGAAGGTATTGCTCGGTGTTGGTGGCGCGCGCCGCGTCGAGTTTGGCAAGTTCGTCGGCAAGTGCTGCGCCACGCGCCAGCGCCGGCAGCGCCGGCAGCGGCGCCGGCGGGATCGGCTCAAACATCGCGACCGATAGAAAGACCCGACCGTCCGCGGAACCGGCGGGCGCGTTTCCGACCAAGTCAAGCCGATGGCGATCGCGATCGAGCCCGAGAAATTCGCGATCGCTTAGCTCGAGGGCCGGAACCGGCATATCGGCCAAGGGCAAAGGCGCACCCAGGCTACGGTCCGTTTCGGACGGCGTGCGGGCCGCGGCCGGCGCCCGAGCGGGTTGCGCGGCGAGCGCAGCAAGCCGCGCTTCGAGCCCGCTCAGTCGCCGGTCGAGCGCGGCGCGGAGATGCGCCGCCGCGGCGCGCCTTTCGCCAAGCAGGTGCTGGCCGCCGATGCGGACGCCGCCGCCATAGGCGAGAAACGCAGCTCCGGCCAGCAATGTCGATACAAACAACGCCTGAAGGGGCGTCGGAACATAATTCTCGGCCGAACGAAAAAAGACCCGGATGTCAGGGAAGAACCGGCTTCCCAGCTTCGCCCTTTCGACAGTCATCAACCCCCCGCCGGGCGCCGCACCGTGGCTGTCCGACCCACCTGATCGGACCAGGTCGCGGCGTCACGCTGTGAACCGGCGCTGCCGGCCTCACCCCCGCTCGGCGGGTGGCGGGGACCCCTGCCCCGCCGTGGCGTCCCGCCGCTTCACGCAAGAAAGAGACCCCGGCAACGCGAAGCGGAAGCCACCGTAGGAGCAACACGCCGATCTGACAACAAAAATCGTTAACTTGGTGCGGGACACCAGTCTCCGTAGACGACAGTGCGGCACTGCCGACCCGATCGTCAGGGTAGTTGTAGTCCGTCTCGGGTAACCGGCCAAAAATGACTTGGTGTTGTCTGAGGCAATAAAGCGGCTTTTTTGTTGGATTGGCGCGATTCTTGCGTTGAAGCGAACCTATACATTAGCCCATAGGGCGTATTTGCGTTTGCCCTCTCAACCTATGGTCAAAATGAAAACTTTGGCCAAAATATCGATCGGCTGCCCTAATCGGCGAGCGCGAGATCGGCCCTTTCGCCAAATTGGCTGCGGTAATAGCCGGCAAAGACCCCGTCGCGGCGCAACAGCTCGCCGAGCGTTCCGTGTTCGACAATGGCCCCGGCCTGCAGCACCACGATGCGATCGCAGCGCGCCACCGTCGACAGCCGGTGCGCGACGATAAAGGTCGTGCGGCCGGCCATCAGCCGCTCGATGCCGGTCATGACCGCCGCCTCGGTTGCGACATCGAGCGCCGAGGTCGGTTCGTCCAAGATCAGGATCGGGGCATCGCGCAGCAGGGCGCGGGCGATCGTGATGCGCTGCTTTTCGCCCTCCGACAACGACACTCCGGCCTCACCGATGACGGTGTCGAGGCCATGCGGCATAGCGGCGATGCGCTCGTCGATCTGGGCAAGGCGGGCGGCGTGCAGAATGGCGGCGTCATCGGCGCCGGGACGGCCATAGGCGATGTTGTCGCGCACCGACAGCGGAAAGATCAGCGGCGGCTGCAGCACCAGCGCGATCTGGCGGCGCAATGATTTGAGCGAATATTCGCGCAGATCGACGCCGTCGATCTCGATCCGG
>JAJPIH010000327.1 GCA_021324875.1 Alphaproteobacteria bacterium | reverse complement strand
CTGGTGGTCGGATTGGCCCTGCTTGCCGTCGGGGGTTATTACTTCGTGTTGCGCGCGGTGATCAGCCCCGACCAGCTGCGCCGGGTGCTCGAGGCGATGGTGGCGCTCGGCTTTGGCGCCTCGCTGATTTCGATTTTTGCGCGGCTGGGCGGCGGCATTTTTACCAAGGGTGCAGATGTCGGCGCCGATATCGTCGGCAAGATCGAAGCCGGCATTCCCGAAGACGATCCTCGCAATCCCGCCGTCATCGCCGATAATGTTGGCGACAATGTTGGCGATTGCGCCGGCATGGCCGCCGATTTGTTTGAGACTTATGTTGTGACTATCGTCGCGACGATGCTGCTCGCGGCGATCTTTTTTGTCCCGCCATTGCAGGACCGGATGCTGATATTGCCGCTTGTCATCGGTGCCGCGTGCATCGTCACCTCGGTCATCGGCACGTTCTTTGTCCGTCTCGGCGCCGATAACGGCATCATGAAGGCCCTTTACAAAGGGCTGGTGGCGACCGGGATACTGTCGATCGCCGCGATCGCCGCGGTGGTCTATTGGCTCGTCGGATTTAGCGAACCGCTGGCGATGACCAATGGCGCGGTCACAAACGGGCTGCGGTTGTGGCTGTGCGCGATCGTCGGTCTTTTGGTAACGGGATCGATCGTCTGGATCACCGAATATTACACCTCGACCGCCTACCGTCCGGTGCGCAGCGTCGCACAATCGGCCACCACCGGCCATGGCACCAACGTCATCCAGGGCCTGGCGGTGTCGATGGAGGCGACAGCGCTGCCGGTCGTGGTGATCTGCATCGGTATCGTCGTGTCGTTCCTGCTGTCGGGCCTGTTCGGGATCGCGGTTGCGGCGACGACGATGCTGGCCCTCGCCGGGATCATCATCGCCATCGATGCCTACGGCCCGGTTACCGACAATGCCGGCGGGATCGCCGAGATGGCCGATCTGCCGCGCGAGGTGCGGCGGACCACCGACGCGCTCGACGCCGTCGGCAACACGACCAAAGCGGTGACCAAGGGTTATGCGATCGGTTCGGCGGGCTTGGCCTCGGTCGTGCTGTTTGCCGCCTATACCGAGGATTTGCACCATTATTTTCCCAACCTCGACGTCCATTTCGCGCTCCAGGACCCCTATGTCGTGATCGGCCTGTTTGTCGGCGGGTTGCTGCCCTATTTGTTCGGCTCGCTGGGCATGCAAGCGGTCGGACGCTCGGCGGGCGCGATCGTGGTTGAGGTTCGCCGGCAATTCCGCGAAATCTCGGGCATCATGGAGGGCCGCGCCAAGCCCGATTACGGCCGCGCGGTCGACATGCTGACCCGGGCCGCGATCAAGGAAATGATTATTCCATCGCTGTTGCCGGTCGTGGCGCCGGTGGTGCTGTATCTGGTGATCGACGCGGTTGCCGGGCGCGCGGCGGCGTTCAGCTCGCTTGGCGCGATGCTGCTCGGCACGATCGTCACCGGCCTCTTTGTCGCGATCTCGATGACCTCGGGCGGCGGCGCCTGGGACAACGCCAAAAAATACATCGAGGAAGGTCACCACGGCGGCAAGGGATCGGAAGCGCACAAAGCCGCGGTGACCGGTGACACTGTCGGCGACCCCTACAAGGACACCGCCGGCCCGGCGATCAACCCAATGATCAAGATTACCAATATTGTGGCGCTGCTGCCGCTCGCGGTGCTGGCCAGGTGGTGGGCCGGCTGAACGCCGCGACCGCCCGGTCTCGGTCCCAGGCGATGGCCGGCTATTCTTCGCTGTACGGGTTGGGACCGGGCTGGCGCTCGCTGCCGCCCCCGCCCCCGCCACCGCCGCCGCGGTTGAACCGGCCGAGATTGCCGATCAGCTGTTCAAGAAAGGTCAGCTCGCGGCCCGGCGCCGGGGTCGTCCGCGCGACCGGCGTGATCACCTCGCCATCCCGCAAGGTCTTGTGCTCGACCGCTCGGACCACGCCGTCATCGTTGAAATCGACGACGTAAACCTCCTGGTCCACGACTTTGGGTTGGAAGAAGGCCAGCTGGCTGGTGCGCGCGCTGATATAGTACCAGTCCTTGTCGTTGAACACGCTGACGCTTGACGGGGACCCCATGATCTTGAGGACCTGGTCCTTGGTGGTTTTCCCCGGCTTGAGCTGAGCGATCTCGTCGGCAGAGGGGAGATTGCCGCGCTGCTCGACGGTGGCCCCACAGGCGGCCAGCGCCGCAGCCGCACCGATTGTCAACAAACAGGAGCAAACCCGCCGCTTACGCATGGTCCCAGAACTTGTCGATTAGCCGGACAGCCGGTTGAATGCTGCCCTACAGACACCCAATTCCGGGGCATAGGATCGACGCGGCAGCGACGATTGTCAACGTCCCGCGGTTTCGTCCCGAGCGTGCATGATCTCGTTTCGTCCCCGCAGACCTCTTCGCGAGGCGGCGGTATCCGCCTACCGATCCGTTGTCGAACAGGCCAGGCAGCCGGTATTCTTTGTCGAATACGGCGTTCCCGACACGCTGGACGGGCGCTTTGAGTTGATTTGCCTGCATGCGTTTTTGTTCCTCCACCGGCTCAGATCGGAGCCGGCTTCGGCCGGCTTGGCACAGGCGTTTTTCGACATGATGTTCACCGATATGGACTGCAGCCTGCGGGAAATCGGAACCGGCGATTTGAGCGTCGGGCGCCATGTCAAACGCATGGCGCAGGCGTTTTACGGGCGGATTCGCGCCTACCAGCGCGGGCTCGAGCAAGACGACGGCGAACTCGCCGCGGCGCTGCGCCGCAACCTCTATGGCACGATTGGCGAATCGGTCAGCGGCCTTGCGGCGATGACCGAGTATACGCGCCGCGCCGCGCGGCTGTTGGCCGACCAGCCGATCGCGCAATTGGCTGGCGGCAAAATCCTTTTCCCGCAGATCGCACCGGCCGGCGCGAGCCCGACCGCACTGGGCACGGCAAAGTGATGAACCAGCCCCTGCCCGAATTCTCGCGCGCGGTACCCCTCTCGCGGCTCGGCGCGGCACCGTATCGCGTCGAAATCGCGGCCGATGCCGAAGAGCGCGAGCGGCTGGCGCGGCGCTTTGACCTGCTGCAGCTCGACCGGCTTGTGGCGGCCGTGACCCTAAGGCGGCTGGAAGACGGTCGGATCCGGCTTGAAGCGAGGTTCGAAGCCGAATTCGTGCAGAGCTGCGTCGTGACCCTCGACCCCGTCCCCGGCCGGGTTGCGGCGGAATTTGCGTTGATTTACGGCGAGAGTGAAGATGACGGCGAGGATATCGACAGCGATCCCGACGCCCCGGCCTTCGAGCCGCTGTCGGGCGAAGTGATCGATGTTGGCGAAGCCGTAGCGCAAGAGCTGTCCTTGGCGCTGCCGGAATTTCCCCGCCTGCCGGACGCGACAGTCGAGGCGCTTGGCGGTTCCGAGGCGGAATCAACGCCGTTCGCGGCGCTCGAACGGGTCCGTAGCCGGCGCGATGAATGACGCGCGCGGCCCGCTCGACGCGTTGCTTGTTGCCGCGTCGGAGGTTTTTGGCTAAGACCGCAGCACGTATGCGATCCCCAAACGAGTAACCGATGGCCGTCCCGAAAAAGAAAACGTCGCCCTCGCGCCGGAATATGCGGCGCTCCCACCACCAGCTGAAACCCGCGGCCTACGCCGAATGTCCGAATTGCGGCGAGCTGAAGCGGCCGCATCACCTGTGTGAGGCCTGCGGCTATTACGACGGGCGCGAAGTGGTAAGCCAGCATAGCGAGACGGCCTGAGCGGACGGCGTCGGTGGAGGTGGCGCGGGATTGAGCGGAAAGCCGACGATTGCGCTTGACGCGATGGGGGGTGCCCACGCACCGGGAATGGTGCTGCGCGGTGCCGATATGGCCGTGCAGCGTCATCCGGGACTGCGCTTTCTGGTGTTTGGCGATGAGCCGGTGCTGCGTCCGTTGCTGGCCAAATTTCCACGGCTGGCGGCGGTCTCCGACCTTCACCACACGGCCGAGAGGGTACTCGACGACGACAAGCCGTCGGTGGCGCTGCGCTCGGGGCGCCAATCAAGCATGCGCTTGGCGATCGATGCCGTCGCCGAGGGTCTGGCCGATGGCGTGGTCTCCGCCGGCAATACCGGCGCGCTGATGGCGATGGCGAAATTCGTGCTGAAGACCTTGCCGGGAATCGACCGCCCGGCGATCGCATCGTTTTTTCCGACCCGACGCGGCGAAAGCGTGATGCTCGATCTGGGCGCCAATGTCGAATGCGACGCCGACAATCTGGTGCAGTTCGCGCTGCTCGGCGACGCCTTTGCCCGGTCGGTGCTCGGTCTGATCGAGCCCACCGTGGGGCTGTTGAATGTCGGCGCCGAGGATCAAAAGGGGAATGACGCCGTGCGCGCCGCCAGCCTGCGCTTGCGCAACCCGCTGAGCCCCATTCGCTTCCATGGTTTTATCGAGGGCGACGACATCCCGGCCGGCACCGTCGATGTGGTCGTGACCGACGGCTTTACCGGCAATGTCGCGGTCAAGACCGCCGAGGGGACGGCAAAGCTGTTCACCGAATTCATGGCCTCGGCCTTCCGGTACTCGCTGTCGGCGCGGATCGGTTATCTGTTCGCACGCCACGCGCTGCGCAAGCTGCGCATGAGGCTCGACCCGCGGCGATACAATGGCGCGGTGTTTCTCGGGCTCCGCGGCATCGCGGTGAAAAGCCACGGTTCGACCGACGCGCTCGGCTTCGCCAACGCGATCGGCGTCGCCGTCGATATGTGCGTGAACGGCTTTCTTGACCGGTTGCGGGTCGATCTCGAACGCCTTGACGCCGCAGCGGCGGCCCCCCAAGCCGCTGCACTCTGACGCCGCGATATGGCCCTGCGCTCCCAAGTCGTCGGCTGCGGCGCCTATCTCCCGGCGCAGCGGGTGACCAACCACGACCTGGCCGCACGGCTCGACACCTCCGACGAGTGGATCCGGCAACGCACCGGGATCGGCGAACGGCGAATGGCCGCGCCGGGTGAATTGACCTCGGATTTGGCGGTGCACGCTGCCGAACGCGCGCTGGCCGATGCCGGGATGAGCGGCGGCGATCTCGATTTGATCGTGCTGGCCACGGCCACCCCCGACAACACCTTTCCCGCGACCGCGACCAAGGTTCAGGCCCGCTTGGGCATGCATCGCGGCGCCGCCTTTGACGTCCAGGCAGTATGCGCCGGCTTTGTCTTTGCCTTGGCCACGGCCGACAACGCGCTGCGTCTCGGCCAGGCAAGCACCGCGATGGTCATTGGCGCCGAAACCTTCTCGCGCATTCTCGATTGGGAGGATCGCAGCACCTGCGTGCTGTTCGGCGACGGCGCCGGCGCGCTGGCTCTGCGCGCGGTCAGCGACCCCGGCCCGCAAGGACGCGGCGTGCTGTCGACCCATTTGCATTCCGACGGCCGCTATTACGACGCCCTCTATGTTGACGGCGGACCCTCTTCGACCCGGCACAGCGGCTTCTTGCGCATGGAGGGACGCGAAATCTACCGACAGGCGGTGCAGCGCCTGAGCGAGGCGGTGGACGAAGCGCTGAGCGCGAACGGGCTGAGCGCCGCCGATCTTGACTGGCTGGTGCCGCACCAGGCCAACAGCCGGATTATCGACGGTGTGGCGCGCAAGCTCGGCTTGTCGCCGGACAAGGTGGTCTCGACGATCGAGCATCACGCCAACACCTCGGCGGCATCGATCCCGCTGGCGCTAGCCTGCGCGGTCGCCGATGGCCGCATCCGTCCCGGCCATTTGGTGCTGATCGAAGCCTTGGGCGGCGGCCTGGCGTGGGGGGCGAGCCTGGTGCGCTGGTAGCCGGGCGCCGCGAGCGCGTCGCAACAGCACCGTCAACACTTTGGAATTTGACGCTCTTTTAGCGCCGGGGTAACCTTCGAAAAACGGGGAGGGATCCATGGCCGGACGTACCGTGACGCGCGCACAGCTGAGCGAAGCGGTCTACCAAGAGGTTGGTCTGTCGCGAAACGAGTCAGCCGAGCTGGTTGAATCGGTGATTGCCGAAATCTCTGGAGCGCTGGCGCGCGGAGAGATGGTCAAAATCTCGTCTTTTGGCAGCTTTGCCGTACGCCAGAAAGGCCAGCGCATGGGCCGCAATCCCAAAACCGGACAAGAAGTCCCGATCAGCCCGCGCCGGTGCTGGTGTTCCGCGCCAGCAACACCTTGAAGACCCAGATCAACAGCGGTCTCGGCGGGGTCTCCAGCCATGGCCGGGAGCAATCCGCCGCCGAGACCTCGGCGGAATAGCTGAACGGCCCGGACCCCGGGCGCGATCGCCGGAGGGCGGGAATGGCCGGCGCCAAACCGGCCGACCCCGCAAGCGGATCGACACAGGTTTGCGCGCATTGCGCTTGTCGTCGCCACCACCGACCGCCGGCAGCGCCCCTCTCGGTGGGCCGAGGATGGCGCCGCCAGGAGCGCAGATGACCCAGTGCGGGGGTGCGCCGAACCGGATCACATCCGCCCGGCTGATCGGGTCGCGCCGATTTGGTCCGCTGTTTGCCGCCCAATTTCTGTCCGCATTCAACGACAACGCGGTCAAGAACGCCTTGGTGCTGATGATCGCCTACGGGGCCCGCGCGGATTCGCAAAAATCTGCGGAAATCCTTGTTCCGCTTGCCGGCGCGCTGTTCATCCTGCCGTTTTTTCTCGGCTCGGCGACGGCCGGCCAAGTAGCCGACCGCTATGACAAGGCGCGGCTCATCCGGCTGATCAAGTTCAGCGAAATCTTTTTGATGCTGGCGGCCGCAATTGCTGTCTTGCTGGGCAGTACGAACGCCTTGCTGGTCCTGCTGACCCTGATGGGAATCGAAGCCGCCTTTCTCGGCCCGCTCAAATACGCAATCCTGCCCGATCTTTTGCCGCAACGCGAACTCATGCTCGGCAATGCTTTGGTCGAGGCGAGCACTTATGTTGCGATCCTGCTCGGAACGATCGCCGGGGTGTTGATCGCCGGCCGCCACGGTGCGGCCATCGTCGCCGGCCTGATCGTGCTGGTCGCGTTGAGCGCGTGGGCGGCAAGCCTCGCAATCCCGGCAACGATCGCGGCCGCGCCACGCCTGCAACTGCAGTTGAACCTGTTCGCTGCGACCGCCGAGATTTGCCGCGAAGCGGCGGCCGATCCGCTCCCCTTTCGCTCGATCCTCGGCATTTCGTGGTTCTGGCTCGCCGGCGCGGTCTATCTCTCGCAATTGCCGGCATATGTGCGCTTCGCTCTGGGCGCCGAAGAGGGGATTGTCACATTGTTTCTGACCATCTTTTCGATCGGCATCGCGCTCGGCTCGCTGTTGTGCAACCGGCTGCTTGGCGGACGGATCAGCGCGCGCACGGTGCCATGGGGCGCCCTGGGCATCGCTCTATTTACGATTGATTTGTGGCTCGCGAGCCCGTCGGGCAAGGCTTTGCCCGCGGCGCCCCTCGCCGGGATCGCGGCCTTTCTTGCGGAGCCGGCACATTGGCGCATCCTTGTCGACCTGCTCGGGATCGCGGTTTCCGGCGGCATCTTCATCGTGCCGCTCTATGTGCTGCTGCAGTGGGCAAGTCCACGCACACGCCGCGCCCGCGCCGTCGCCGCCAACAACATCGTCAATTCGGGCGCGATGGTGATCGCGGCGATGGCAACGATGGCTCTGCTCGCCGCCGGAGTTAGCGTACCGGGGCTGTTTCTGCTGACCGGTGTCTTAACCCTGCCCGTCGCGCTGTTCTTTTGGCGGCTGCAGGCGCGCTTGCCGTCGATGCTGACCGAACTGGCGGGAGAACAGTCATGACGCAAACCCCCGACCCCTTGGACGCGTTTCGTCTCGACGGCAGGGTGGCGCTGATCACCGGTGGCGGCAGCGGCATCGGCCGGGCCGCGGCGCAAGCCTTGGCCGGCGCCGGCGCCACGGTTGCGATTGTCGATCTCGACCCGGCGCGCGCCGAGGCGGTCGCG
>JAJPIH010000258.1 GCA_021324875.1 Alphaproteobacteria bacterium | reverse complement strand
AGCGCCACCATCGCCTCGAGCACCCGGCGCAGCTGGTCGGGGCTGATCACCGCGCGCAACACGAAGTAATAACCCCCGACGGCAAGCAGGGCCAATCCGACCACCAGCAACCCGGTGACCGCGCCGGCCTTGAAGGCGATCGCCAATCCGGCGCGCAGACCGCTGCGCGAAGCTTGCGCCGTTCGGCCATTGGCCCGCACCGAGACATTCATCCCGATATAACCGGCGGTTCCCGATAGCACGGCGCCGATCAGATAGCCGATCGCCACATGCAGCCCGAGCAACGCGCCGAGGATGACCAGGATCACGATGCCGACGATCGCGACGGTCCGGTATTGCCGGTTCAAATACGCGCGCGCGCCGATTTGCACAGCGCCGGAAATCTCCTGCATGCGAGCGGTTCCGGCATTGGCGCTGAGCACCTGCCGGCTGGTCACTAAACCGTAGAGAAGGGCAAGGGCCCCGCAGGCAATGACGACGTAGACGTATGCACCAGCCATGCGCGCAGCTCACAACAATGAAATCGGAAAACACGGCCGCCCAACGGGCAAATTTGGGCGGCGGGATGGCCCAAGCGTATTACTTGGGCAGCCGCCGGGCAAGCGCCAGCATGTCCGCGGCCGTCGTCGCGGTCTCAGAAATGGCGCCAGCCGATCCTGTCGACCGCAACCTCGCCGCCCGCGGCATCCAAAAGACGCACACCGGTCCCGGGGCCAATCCGCCCGATACAGGTGACCGGCACGGCACATGCGGCGCCGGCAGCGGTGATCGCGGCGGCATGCTGCGGAGCGGCGGTGAACAGCAATTCATAATCGTCGCCGCCGGTAGCAAGACGTGGCAGCAGGCCCGGGTCGGCCGTCGCCAGCACGCTTGCCGCCGGCGACAGCGGCAGTGCCGCCAGCTCGATGACGGCGGACACTCGCGACTGTTTGCAGATGTGACCGAGATCGGCGACCAGCCCGTCCGAAATGTCGATCATCGCGTCGGCGAGCCCAAACAGCGCCGGGCCGAGCGCGACCCGCGGTTCGGGAAGCTGGAACCGCCGAATGAGTGCGGCGTGGTGCTCGCCCGCAAGCCCGGGATGGTCGCCGCGCAACACACCGAGCCCGAGCCAGGCATCGCCGATCGTGCCCGAGACCCAGATCTCGTCGCCCGGCCGCGCCCCGCTGCGCCGGATCTCGGCGCCGGCGGCAATTTCGCCGATTGCAGTCAAGGACAACGCCGCCGGACCCGGGGTCGACACCGAATCGCCGCCGAGCAACGCCACCTGGTAAAGCTGCTGGTCCTGCCCCAGCCCGCGCGCAAAGTCCTCGACCCATTGCGCGCCGAGCGCGGCCGGCAATGCCGTGGTCAGCAGGTAATAGAGCGGTCGGGCGCCCATCGCCGCCAGATCCGAGAGATTGACCCGCAGCAGCTTTCGCGCCACGAACTCGGCCGGATCTTCGGGTCGGAAGTGGATGCCGGCGACCATTGCATCGGCGGTGATGACGAGCCGTCTGCCGGCACGGCAATCGACCAGGGCGGCGTCGTCGAGCAGACCCAGCCCGCCCGGAGCCGCCAGCGGCGCAAAAAAGCGCGCGATGCGCTCGAATTCGCCCAAAGCCTCGGCCTTGGTCGCCATCGCTTACATTTCTTCGAGGCGCCAGCTGCGCCCGAGCCGGTCGAGCACGCCGTTCGCGAAGGCCGGCTCGCGGCCGGCAAAAAAGGCGTGCGCGATCGAGACATATTCGCTGATCGAAACCCCCGGCGGGATATCGGTGCGATGCCGCAGCTCAAAGGCGCCGGCGCGCAGGATCGCGCGCAGCACCGAATCGAGCCGCGCCAATGGCCAGTCCTCGACCAGGGCGGCGGCGATTTGCGCGTCGAGCCACTCCTGGTCCGCGGCCACACTGCGCACGATATCGGCAAAAAAGGCGGGGTCGGCCTCGGCCAGCTGGTCTCCCTCGATCTCGCGGTTGAGGCGGTAGGCGATAAATTCGCGCACCACCGCCTCGGCGTCGAGCCCGGGGTTGAGCTCCAGCTGATAGAGCGCCTGGACCGCCGCCAGCCGAGCCACCGTCCGGCGCCGCCCTCCGATCCGCGGCCGGCCGTCACGCGTTTGGTCGTCGTCGGCAGCGGTCATCCTGGGGTCTGGGCAAAGCGCCGATTGAGCTCGACGAGGGCGAGGCAGGCACGGACGGCCGCGCCGGCATGGTCGCGCCCTTCCGGGGCGGCCCGGGCCAAGGCCTGCGCTTCGTTCTCACAGGTCAGAATGCCATAGCCGATCGCCAAGCCGTCACGCACCGCCAGATCCATCAGGCCGCGGGCGCTTTCGGCGCAGATATGGTCGTAATGCGTGGTCTCGCCGCGGATCACGCAGCCGAGGGCGACATACCCGTCGAAGTCCCGACGCCGGCGCGCGGCGGTGGCGATCGCGGAGGGGATTTCGAACGATCCCGGGACCTCGACCCGCTCGAAAGTGGCGCCGGCGGCGGCGAGGGCCTGCTCCGCGCCGCGCCGCAATAGCGCCGCGATATGGGCGTAATAGGGCGCTTCGACGACGAGGATGTGCGGCGGCCGGCTCATGGCGGCGATCCGGGGCCGCCGATAACGGCTTCCGCGAGGCGCGCCACATAGCGCGCGATCATGTCGATTTCGAGGTTCATAAGCTGCTCCGCCCGGGCCTCGTTGAAATTGGTTGCGGCCAATGTGTGGGGGATAATGTTGACCCCGAACCGGTTGCCTGCCACTTCGTTGACGGTGAGGCTCACGCCGTCGAGAGCGACCGAGCCCTTGGGGGCGATAAACCGCATCAAATCTTGCGGCGCCTCAAGCGTGAAGCGTACCGACTGGGCCTCGGGTCGCCGCTCGACAATTCGTGCGAGGCCGTCGACGTGGCAGGAAACAAGATGACCGCCCAGTTCGTCGCCGAGCTTGAGCGCGCGTTCGAGATTGACCGCTGTTCCTTCCCGCCAATCGCCGATCGTCGTGCGCGCCAGGGTTTCGGCCGAGGCCTGCACCGTGAACGCGCCGTCTTCGACAGCGATTACCGTCAGGCAAGCGCCTGAACAGGCGATCGACGCGCCGATCGCGATCGCGGTCGTGTCGAAACCGCTGGCAATCGTCAGCTCGGCCAGCGCGCCTTGGCTGATGCGGCGCACCCGCCCCACATCGGTGATGATGCCGGTGAACATGGCGTAAGGTTACGGGGGCGGCCGCGGATTTACCAGCCGCGTTTGAGGCCGGCGCAACCCTGCCATGCGCAACGCCGTGGCCGCCGGGGCTGGCCCGACAGCGCCGCGCGTTTCGCCGGTCGCGGCGCAAAATGCCCGCAGGCGAGGCTGGCCCGCGCGCACCTTGCCGTCAGCGCCGCGCGCTCATTGACCCCGTTTGGTCGGCGTCTGCCTTGGCCGGAAACCCGCAATGACCCACGGCACGGCGACGAGACCGGCGATGACCACCGCGATCTCGGTGCCTGTCGAGAATGCCGGCAGGGGCGGCCCGTTCTCCGAGGCACGCGGGCGCAGAACGTAGGCAAATGTCCAGAACACCAACCACAGCACCGTCAGGCTGATGCCAAGCCTCGACCATCCGCGGCGGAGGTTCATCTACGCGGCCAAATACCACGGCCCAAGCGCCGCTTGATACGGCGCCGGGCCGGCTCGAGATCCAGCGCCTGCCGGCGGGTCTGGCACGCGGCAGCCCCTTTTTGTGCCCCCGCCGGCGCGGGGGCGACAGGTTTCAGGGTCGGGCGCCGTGGCTATTGCGCGGCGGCGGCGAGCTTTGGCGTATGCGCTTTCAGGAAGGTGCGCACCCGGTTGATCGTGCGTTGCCTCAGCTCCTCGGGTTCACGCCATGGAAAGACCGTGATCTCGGCGTTCGGCGCCAGCGAGGCGACGTCGATCGAGGTCTGCAGCGGGTGCGAGGGTGTATCGTCAGGCAGGACCAGGATCGGGGTGTGGCAATTCTTGATAAAATCGCGCGGCACGCTGTACAGAAAATCGGGCTGCGCGCGCCACAGGCTGTGAAAATATTTCTCGATCGTGTCGTCCGACACATCGGGGCGCCGAGCCCGGAAATCTGCCAGCCAATTATCGCGGCTATGCCGGTACATGACGTCCGGATCCTCCGGCCGATGCCCGACGTTTTGGCAAAAGACCGCGGCAACAACGCGCTCGGGCGCCCGCTGCAACAGCTTGCCGGCAAAGCAGCCGCCGATGCAGTAGCCCATATAGAAGAATTCGCGGATGCCGAGATGGTCCATCAGCCCGAGCTGATCGTCGGCGAACGCGTCCCAGGCGTTTTGCACCGGCACCGGGCCCGTCGATTCGCCGCCATTGGCGTTGCGCTGATCCATCGTGATGCAGCGGAAGTCGTTCTTGAACTCTTCCATGGCGTTGATCACCGCGGTCGGCCAGTTGCTGACCCGGGAGTTGAGGCCGCCGCCCGGGGTGACCAGCAGCGGAAAGCCGGAGCCCGTCTCCTCGTAGCGGATACGCACATCGCCTCTCTGGTAAAACGGCATTGCGGGTTCCTCCTTTGCACTATCGAAGTCAACGGATCGGTTCGAGGACGACGACCGGGATTTCGCGCTCGGTCTTGCGCTGGTAATCGGCGTAGGGGGGCCAGAATTCGAGCGCCTTCTGCCACAGCCCCGCGCGCTCCGCGCCGGTTGCGGTGCGCGCCCGCGCCTTGATCTTGTCGCGCCCAACCTGGATTTCGACGTCGGGATTGGCGAGCAGGTTGCGGTACCAGCCCGGGTGCTGCGGCGCCCCGCCCTTTGAGGCGACAACAAAATAGCGCTCGCCATCGCGCCCGTAAAACAGCGGAAAGATAAAACGCTCGCCCGATTTGCGGCCGACCGTGGTCAGCAGCAGCGACGGGACGGTCAGCTCCGGCCGGCCCGGCTGCGCCATCTTGTAGATGTGTCCGTCGGCGCCACCGCTGCTCAGATAGCGCTTGGCGTGCTCGACCGTCCAATCGGGCAGGTTCGGGGCGAGCTTGGCTTCGGTCATGGCGGCAAACTCCCGGGCTCAGTAATGGGTAACCCACGGGCTGTTCAACGCCTCCTCGATGCGCCGGTGCCAGCTTTGATGACATCGGCCGGAACGGCGCTGACAAAGGCGTAAAAAGTCTTGGTGCGGATCGCGTCGACCACCCGCTCGCCGACCCGGTTCGGGTCGATCCCGGTGGTTGCGAGCCGTTGCGCCAGCACCGTCTCGTTGGTCGAGCGCAGCTGGGGTCCACCCATATGGTCGGGGCGATTGCGGGCGCCGCGCGGAATATTCGTGTTGACCGGGCCGGGGCACAGCACGCTGACGCCGACTTTGCTGCCCTCGAGCTCGTGCTCGAGCGCCTCCGACAGCGAGACGACCGCGTATTTGCTCATCGAATACGGCCCCTGATCGGTGCCGCGACGGTTCTGAAAGCCGGCGACCGAGGCGGTGTTGACGATATGGCCGTCCTCGCCATGCTTGAGGATCGCCGGCAAAAAATGACGAATTCCGTGAATGACACCCCAGATATTGACGCCGATCACAAAATCCCAATCTTCGCGCGGCACATCGACCAGACGCGTGCCGTGCATCGGCACGCCGGCATTGTTGCAGGCGATGTGCAGCTTGCCAAACTGGCGCTCGGCTTCGGCAAGCGCCGCGAGCACCGATTGCTCCTGCGTCACATCGATCCTGACCGCCGTCACGCGCTTGTTGGTGCCGGAGAGCGCGTGGGCTGCGCGCTCGACTTCGTCTTTCTGAATATCCGCCATGACGACATTGGCGCCGGCTTCGGCAAGCGCGGTGGCGATGCCGAGCCCGATGCCCGAGGCGGCGCCGGTGACGATTGCGGTTTTGCCGGAGATGTCCATGGCCGAAAGCCTCGCGGCTGTCTTTACGGGAAATAGCGCCCGGCGTCGATGACCACGGTCTGGCCGGTCATCGTTTCGGTGCGGCACATCGTGACCACCATATCCGCGCAGTCGTCCTTGTCGGCCGGCTT
>JAJPIH010000062.1 GCA_021324875.1 Alphaproteobacteria bacterium | reverse complement strand
TCGCGGTCACCGTGCTGGCAAAGGTCGGCACGTAATCGGTCCAGGCCCGATTGATCGCCCGTTCGATCGGGTCGGCGGGGTGTAGCCGCGGCTCGATCGTCTCATCGAGATACTCGTTGATCGCATTCGATTCGAACAACGAGAATTTGTCGTCGATGCGTAGCACCGGCACCTTTTTATGCGGCGAAATCGCCAGAAACCAATCGGGGCGATTATCGGGCTCGATATGACGCAGCTCGAACGGCGTGTTCTTTTCGCGCAGCACGATTGCCGAGCGCTGCACCCATGGACAGGTTTTGAAGCTGACCAGCATGTAGGTTGTCATCGGGCGCCTCCGTCTTTTTGTCGATCGGGGGCACTATGACACGGCCTGACCGGGCATTTAAGCGTAAACGACACGGCCCGTGCCGAGGGACGACAGAAACCGGGCTCGGCTTGCCGGTATCGGAGCAGGCGACGTGCCGGCTCTGGCTGACCCGGATTTCTATTTGATCTTGGCTTCCTTGAAAATCACGTGCTTGCGCGCCACCGGGTCAAACTTCTTGAGTTCGAGCTTGGTGGTCTTGTTTCGCGGGTTCTTTTTGGTCACGTAATAATAACCGGTGTCGGCGCTGCTGACGAGCTTGATCAGGATAGTGCTGGTCTTGGCCATGACAATTCTTTCCAACCGGCCGCTAATGCTCGCTCGAAGATAGCGATCCATACCCTTGTGTCAAGGCGTGCGCCGCCGCCGCCGGCGCCGTCCCGACCGGCTTGGCCGCGAGGCTGGGCGAGGGCTCCATGACATGGGAGGCGCGGGCGTAAAGGACCGGATCGGACAGCACGCGCTCGGCGACGGCGAGATCGATCGGGCGATCGCCGCGACGCGGAGGGCAGGCGCGGCGCAGCGCAGTCCAGCCGTTCTGATCGAGCTCGGCGCGAGGGGTGACGACGAGGGGGTTGCGCGCGGCAGGGTCCGCGGCGCGGGCGAGCGCCGTTTCCAGCGCCTGGACGTCGTTGCCGAGGTCGCTGGTGCACACGGTCGGAACCACCCCGTGCCCGTTCAACGAATACCCGGCCGGCGCGATCAATTCGGCCCAGGTCAGGATCAGTTCGCCATCATTGGGCAGGCGCAGCACCGTCTGCACCGTGCCCTTGCCATAGGAGGAGGTGCCGACCACGACCGCGCGGCCCGAATCCTGCAGCGCCGCCGCAAGAATTTCCGCGGCCGAGGCCGAGCCGCCATTGATCAGCACGACCACCGGCAGCCGAGGCGCGATGGCATCGCCGGAGGCTTCGAAATATTGGCGCGACGCCGGGGCGCGCCCGACGGCGGCGACAATCGGGCCTTTGCTAATAAACACATCGGCAAGGCTTACCGACTGGTCGAGCAGACCGCCCGGATCGCCGCGCAGATCGAGTACAACGCCGCGCAGCTGCGGTCCCAAATCGTGTTCGGCGGCCTCGAGGTCGGCAACCAGTTGCTGGGTGGTGTTCTGGTTGAAGCCCGAGATATGAAACACCAGCACGCCGTCCGCACGCGTCATGGTCACGGTCGGCAGCACGATAAAGCTGCGCTGCAACTGGACGCTGCGGGTGGCAGCGCCGGGGTGCGCGATCTCGATGGTGACGGCGCTTGCGACCGGGCCGCGCAATTGCCTGAGCACCTCGTTTTGCGACCGGCCTTCGGTCGCCTCGCCATCGATCGCGACCAGCCGGTCGCCGACCGCAATCCCGGCGAGAGCCGCCGGGCTGCCGGGCATCACCCGGGTGATGCGGTAAGGGTGGGCGTCGTCTTCGAGAAGAACGCCAACCCCGCCAAAGCCGTCGCGGGCGGCGCGCTGGTCGCGCGCGACTTGCGGCGTCGAATAGCGTGAGAAACGGTCGAGCTCGCCGGTGATGCCGTCAAACAGCGCCTTGTCGAGTTCGTCCTTCGTCAGACCGGCGATAATGGAGGAGGCCTGCTTGGCGTCGCTTTCCAGCTTTCCGAGCCACGCCCCCCATAGATGCGGGTCGTCTTGTTGCGGGCTGGGATAACTCGCCACCTCGCGATCATTGTAGGTCAGCACCGTCTCGCTCTGCTCGCGCGGACCGGGCGCCTCGGTAACGTGCAGTTTCGGATCGAACCGCGACAGGCGCGCGGCGGCGCCCAGCGCCAGCACACGATTGGTGACCGGGACGATGTAAAGCTCATCGATTTGGTCGAGGGCGCGGGCAAACAGCCGCGCCTGCGGATCGCGCGGCATCGGCTCGACCTGTGCGCAGCCGAGCAAGGCGGCGAGGAGGCACGCTTGCGTGAGGACAGCGGCCGGACGCAACGGCATCGGCATCGAAATACCCCAAATCCCCCGGCAAAATGCCGAGGACCTGCAGCCGCGCCCCCGAATATCTGGCGGCAGGCGCATCGATGGTAAATTGCTCCCCGATTGCAATCAACCGCGGCGGCGGTTGCGGCCCAGACCGATGCCGTGCGCGACGGGTGTTTCGTCTTCGATACGGAACACAAGCCGCCCGCCGATCACATCAGCCTCGACCAGCCTGACGGTCAGCGCGCCGCCCAAAGGGTATTCGCGGCCATAGCGGCGGCCGACCAGCCGCGGCGGACGGTCATGCCGGTCATAATAGTCGGGCGGCAGCATTGACATCGGTACGAGCCCGTTGGCGCCGGTCTCGTCCAATGTGACAAACACGCCGAAATTGGCGACGCCGCTGATCCGCGCGCTGAACACGCCGCCCACCGCCTCCGCCAACAACATCGCGCGATAGCGCTCGATCGTGGCGCGCTCGGCGGCGACGGCGCGCCGCTCGGTGGCCGAAATGTGTTCGGCGACCGCCGTCAGCTCGTCGCGGCCGGTACCCTCCGACAGGGCGCCGACGCCGCAATCCTCGCCCTTG
>JAJPIH010000196.1 GCA_021324875.1 Alphaproteobacteria bacterium | reverse complement strand
TCCACAATCCGCGAAAATCGCGCTTGCGGTTGCGGCGGTCGCGATAGGCGTATTGCAAGGCCTTTTCCACCCGCTCGATCGCGACGCGATAAGCAGTCGAACTGCGGACGCGATAGCCCTTGGCGAGATCGAGCACCTTCTTGTGGCGGGCGTGGGTCGTCACGCCGCGTTTGACGCGGGCCATCGCTCACCCTCTGAGATAGGGCATATAGGTCAGGACGAGCCCACTATCGCCCTTTTCAAGGGTCGTCGTGCCGCGACGCAGGCGCTTGCCTTGCTTCGATTTGCTGATCAAGCGGTGGCGTTTGTGGCCCCAATTGCGCTTGATCTTGCCGGTGCCGGTGCGGCCGAACCGTTTCTTGGCGCCGCTTTTGGTTTTGAGTTTGGGCATCCCACATCCTGAGCGGCGCCGGCGAGGCCTCTCTTGGCAGCCGGCCCGCAAAATTTGAGCCGCGGGTTATAGCGGCAGAACCGGACCCGCGCAAGCCACACCCCGTCGCCGGCTGAGCGCCGTCGGCCTCGCGCTCGGCAAGCCGGGCGCTCGCCCCGCGCGCGGTTTCGGGCGGAGCCTCGGGGCTATTTGGGCGACATGACCATGGTCATCTGCCGGCCTTCCATGCGCGGCATCTGCTCGACCTTGGCAATGTCCTGGAGATTGTCGCGGACCCGCACCAGCACATCCATGCCCAGTTCCTGATGGGCCAGTTCGCGCCCGCGGAACCGCATCGTGACCTTGACTTTGTCGCCTTCTTCCAGGAATTTGACCATGCTGCGCAATTTGACGTCATAGTCGTGGTCATCAATGCTCGGGCGCAGCTTGATCTCTTTTACTTCGATCACTTTCTGTTTTTTGCGCGCCTCATTCTTTTTCTTCTGTTCCTCGTATTTGTATTTACCAAAATCGAGGATTTTGCAAACCGGCGGATCGGCGGTAGGCGCAATTTCGACCAGGTCCAAACCGGCCTCGGCGGCAGCCGCAAGCGCCTCGTTGCGCGAGACGATCCCGATCATGGTGCCGCGTTCGTCAATAAGCCTGACCCGCGCAACGCCGATCTCCTCGTTGATCCGGGGACCTTCGCGCGTGGGTATCAGGTTAATCGGTGGCCTAGGTATCTATATTCTCCTATTTGCGGTTGATCATGTCAGCCTGGGTTCAGCGGTCCCGATCCTTTGCCGAGGGGACCGCCGCCTCCTGCGACAATCTAGCAACCGCCTCGCCGAGCGCAAGGGCTTCCTGCGCATTCGCGCCCAACCGGCGCACCATGACCGAACGGTTGGCGGCCTCGCGGCGGCCGACAACCAGCATCACCGGGACTTTCGCAAGGCTGTGCTCGCGCACCTTATAAGAGATTTTTTCGCTCCCCAGATCGGTCTCGGCGCGCAGCCCGGCGGCGGCGCACACACCGGCAACCTCGGCCGCGTAATCGGCTGCGTCGGAGGTGACCGAGGCGACCACAACCTGCACCGGCGCCAACCACAACGGAAAGCGCCCCGCGTAATGTTCGATCAGGATGCCGATAAAGCGCTCGATCGAGCCCAGGATCGCGCGGTGCAGCATGACTGGCACATGGCGCGCCCCATCCTCGCCGACATAGCTGGCGCCGAGCCGTCCCGGCATCATGTAATCGAGCTGCAATGTTCCGCACTGCCAGTCGCGGCCCAGCGCGTCGCGCAGATGAAATTCGAGCTTCGGGACGTAGAACGCCCCCTCGCCCGGGCTCAGCGTATAATCGAGCCCGGCCGCGGCCACCGCATCGCGCAGGCTGGCTTCGGCCCGGTCCCAGGTCGCGTCATTGCCGAGGCGCTGTTCCGGCCGGGTGGCGAATTTGATCGCCACGTCCTCGAACCCGAAATCCTTGTAGACCGACAGCAGCAGCTTGCAGAACGCGATCGATTCGCCGGTGATCTGGTCTTCGGTGCAGAAGATGTGGGCGTCGTCCTGGGTGAAGGCGCGCACCCGCATGATGCCGTGCAGCGCCCCCGATGGCTCGTTGCGCGTGCAGCTGCCAAATTCGGCGAGGCGCAGCGGCAATTCCCGATAGCTTCTGAGCCGGTTGCCAAAGATCAGCACATGCCCGTGACAGTTCATCGGCTTGACCGCGAGCACGCGGTCGTCGCGACTGGTGGCAATGAACATGTTGTCGCGGAAATTGTCCCAATGCCCGGTCGCCTCCCACAAGCTGCGATCGAGGAGCTGCGGGCCTTTGACCTCCTGGTAGCCGGCGCGTTCGAGGCGGGCGCGCATATAGCTCTCGATGACCCGGAACAGCGTCCAGCCCTTCGGATGCCAGAACACGCTGCCCACCGCCTCTTCCCCGAGATGAAAGAGGTCGAGTTCGCGGCCGAGCCGACGGTGGTCGCGCCGCTCGGCTTCTTCGAGCCGATAGAGATAGGCGTCGAGATCCTTCTGGGTTGCCCAAGCCGTGCCATAGACCCGCTGCAGCTGGGCGTTTCGCGCGTCGCCGCGCCAATAGGCGCCGGCCACATTCATCAGCTTGAAGGCCTGCCCGAGACAGCCGGTCGAAGGCAAATGCGGACCGACGCACAGATCGACAAAATCGCCCTGGCGATAGACGCTGATCGGCTCGTCCGGCGGAATTTCCCCGATCCACTCGGCCTTGTAGCGCTCGCCGATACGCGCGAAAAACGCGATCGCGGCGTCGCGATCCCAGACCTCGCGGGTGATCGGCTCGTCGCGCCGCACGATCGCGCATGCGCGTTTCGATCTTTTCGAGATCCTCCGGCGTGAACGGCTCGGCGCGCGCGAAATCGTAATAGAACCCGGTCTCGGTCGCCGGGCCAAAGGTGACCTGGGTCTCGGGATAAAGCTCCTTGACCGCTTCGGCCATGACATGGGCGGCGTCGTGACGCAGGATTTCCAGCGCTTCGGGCATGTCGCGGGTGATGATCGCGACTTCGGCGTCGTGATCGAGCGTCGTTGCGAGATCACACGGGCGGCCGTCGATCTTGACCGCGATCGCCGCCTTGGCCAGGCCGGGGCCGATGCTGGCGGCAATTTCAGCGCCGGTCACCGGACCCGGATAGCAGCGCTGCGAGCCGTCGGGCAGGGAGACCACAACCGCCGCTGCCGGACGCGGATGTGACGCGGGAAGGGGATTTTCAGCCATCAGACCGCCTGAAGCAATCGACCAACGCGGCGCCTTGCTCCGCCGGCAATGCCTAGCCGCGGCGACCTCGCTGGCCCGTGCCTGTTCGACCGGCGGCCGAACCGGCACATAGTCACGAAAAAACCCCGTCCGTTATCCGGCGGGGTCTGTCCCGGCGAGCCTTGGCGCTGGATCAGCGGCCACGGCCTCCCGCTCCCCCGCCGCGGGGGGTGGTAGTCGTGCCCGGGTTCCGCTCATTGAGGCTCATCAACCCAATATCGCGAACCGACCCGATCGCGTCAAGCGAGCGGCGCAGGCAGCGCCTATGACGAGGCGACCCGATGCCGGCCGCCCGGTGGTGCGGCTCAGCGACCGACGGCATAACCCTGCATGCCGCGCGGATTGGCGGCGGCCGTGATCACAAAGCCGTCCTCGGTCGGTTCACGAGCGCAACCCGACAGGCGACCTTCCGACCACGCCCCGCCGACCACGAGGCGATGCCCGCGGCGTGCCAATTCGGCCCGCGTCGCCGCCGGGAACCGCTCTTCCAGCACGACCAGCCCCGGCTGCGCGGCGCGGGGATAAAACGAGCTCGGCTGGTGCTCGGTGTGGAAGGCCGGGCAGTCGATCGCCTCCTGCAGGTTCATGCCATGATGCACGTGATGCAGAAACATCAACGCCGACCACTGATCCTGCTGGTCGCCGCCGGGGGTGCCAAACGCCATGTAGGGTTCGCCGTCGCGCAACGCCATCGATGGCGACAGCGTGCTACGCGGGCGCTTGCCCGGCGCCAAGCTCGCCGGCACCCCTTCTTTGAGCCAGAACATTTGCAGCCGCGTTCCGAGGCAGAAGCCGAGTTCGGGGATGACTGGCGAACTCTGCAGCCAGCCGCCCGAGGGCGTGGCCGAGACCATGTTCCCCCAGCGGTCGATGACGTCGACATGGCAGGTGTCGCCGGCCGCTACCCCTTCGCGGGTGACGGTCGGTTCGCCGAGCCCGGCGATGGTCGGCTCGCCGACCCCCTCGGCCAGGGCCGCGCGGCCGCCCGCCACAACCCGCGGCATGCGTCCATCGGGCCGCCCCGGCCGCAATTCCAGCGAGGCTTCCGCGGTGACGAGCTGTCGCCGCGCCTCGTTATAGGCCGATGACAGCAGGGTCGGAACCGGCACCGAGACAAAATCGGGGTCGCCGTACCACGCCTCGCGATCGGCCAGCGCCAGTTTGAGGCATTCGACGACAAGGTGCACGAAATCGGGGCCGAGCGGGTCGAGGCTGTCGAGATCAAAGCCGCTCAACAACGCCAAGGTCTGCAACAGAACCGGCCCCTGGCTCCACGGTCCGCCCTTGCACAGCGTGTAACCGCGGTAATCGAAGGTCAGCGGCGCCTCGACCGGCACCTGCCAGCGGGCCATATCCTCGCCGGTCAACAACCCGCCATGCCGCCGCCCGGAGGCATCGAGCACCTTTTCGCCACGGCAAAAGCGGTCGACCGCCGCCGCGACGAACCCCTCGTACCAGGCCTTGCGGGCGCGCTCGATCTGGTCCTCGCGGCGGCCGTCGCCGGCCTCGGCAAGGACCCGGCGATAGGTCGCGGCGAGCGCCGGGTTGCGAAACAGGCGCCCGGGCGCCGGCGGCCGTCCGTGCGGCAAATAGACCGCTGCCGAACTCGGCCATTCGCGCCGAAACATGTCGCTCATGACGGCGATCGTCTCGCTGACCCGGGCGACCACCGGATAGCCGCCCTCGGCATAGGCAATGGCCGGGGCGATGATCTCGGCGAGCGGCAAGGTGCCCCAATCGCGCAGCAACCGCAGCCAGGCGCCAAACGCCGCCGGCACTGCCGCGGCGAGCAAGCCGGTGCCGGGAATAAGGTCGAGCCCGAGATCGCGAAAGCGGTCGATCGTCGCCGCCGCCGGCGCCACCCCCTGCCCGCAGATCATCTCGCAGCGCCGTGCGGCACTGCTCCACAACAGGATCGGGGCCTCGCCCAGCGGCCCGTTCAGATGCGGCTCGACGACCTGCAAGGTAAAACCGGCGGCCGCCGCGGCGTCAAACGCGTTCCGCCCTTTTCGAGGATGCCCATGCCCACCGCGGAGGCGAGCCAATGGGTCGAGGCGACGGCGCCGAAGGTGCCGCGGATCTCCGGTCGGGTGGTAAAGGAGGGCATCGTCTTGGTCTCCGCCGCGGGCAGTGGATTGCCGGAACAAGCTAGACCACCCTGACCCTGGACGAAAAGGACAGCCGGTCGCAAACCCGCCAATCCGCCCTATCTAACGCAGTGGCCCAACGCGCTCGGGTTCCGTTCTATCACCACTTCAATGCGTCAATGGATACAAACCTGTCCGACGAAGAAATCTTGGCGCCGCCGCCGCCCCAACCGCAAACCAGCGGCGAAGAGTTTTTTCGCATCGAAGGCGTCTATACCGGGCTTGGCGCGCCGATCCCCGACGGCCAGGTGGCGCGCTGGCTGTTGACCGACGGTCCGCAAATCGACAGCGAAATCGAGCTGTTTGACGAATTGTGCTGGCGGCTGGTCGGCGACGGCGTGCCGCTGTGGCGGGCGAGCCTGCATATGGGCACATTGCATCCGCAGATCCGCGGCGTCGGCGCGCGCTGGTGGCGCGAACGCAAGGTCATCGAGGACTACCGCATCCTGCACGGCTCGGAGGACACCGACGAATACCGTCTGAGCCCGATCCGCCGCACCGTCGAACGCGGCATGCCGATGCGCCGCCGCCTCGACGGGCCGATCGTCGAATTCCCGCTGCTGGAAAGGCTGCGCCGCGCCGGCGCCACCGATTATTTCGCCCTCCCCCTCAACCAGACCTTCCGCCGTTTTCCGGCGGTTGCCTGGACCACCGACCGGCCGGGCGGCTTTAGCGACAGCGACATCGCCAAGCTCGAAGAGATCAACCCGGCGCTGGCCGCGATTGTCGATACGCGCGCGGTGCGCCGGATCAGCGCCAATCTGCTCGACACCTATCTCGGGCCGCAGGCCGGGCGGCGCATCCTCGCCGGACAAGTGTTCCGCGCTCAGGGCGAACGGCTGCGCGCGGTCATCATGATCACCGACATGCGCAATTTTACCGGGCTTTCCGATCAGCTCGCCGGCGACGAGGTCATCGAACTGCTCGACGAATATTTTGACGCCGTCGCCTCGCCGGTCGAGGAGCGCAAGGGCGAAGTGCTGAAATTCATGGGCGACGGC
>JAJPIH010000217.1 GCA_021324875.1 Alphaproteobacteria bacterium | reverse complement strand
GTCGCGAAACTTTGATGGTGGCAGCGGCTTGGTCGAGTCGTAGAACAGATAGCCGCCGGGCTCGATCTCGGCGAGGTCTTCGTCCCAAGTTTGCGGGTTCATCGCCACCATCAGATCGACGCCGCCGCGCCGTCCGAGATGGCCCTTCTCGCTGATCCGCACCTCGTACCAGGTGGGCAACCCCTGGATGTACGACGGAAAGATGTTGCGCGAACTCGCCGGGATGCCCATGCGCAACACCGATTTGGCAAACAACGCGTTGGCGCTGGCCGAACCTGATCCGTTGACATTGGCGAATTTGACGACGAAGTCGTTGACGCTTTCGATGCTCTGTCGGCTCGCTCCGTCCACTTCACACCCCTGAAAATAGACCCGGCGCACGCAACGCCGGACTGCGCGGCAGCGCCCGGCGCCGGCTTGCGGAGCTGCGATCGCGGTTCATGATCAGACCTTTGTCGGCTGCTTGCGGTGCGGCGATACCCTACCGGGCGCGGCAGGCGGCGCCAGCCTGGGTCACATCGAGCAAGAATTTGCGCATGTCCCACGCGCCGGTCGGGCAGCGCTCGGCACACAATCCGCAATGCAGACAGACATCCTCGTCCTTGACCATGATCCGCCCCGTTTTCAGCCCGGTGCCGATATAGAGGTCCTGGTCGCGGTTTAACGCCGGCGCCATCAACCGTCCGCGCAGCTCCTCCTCGGTTCCGTCATCGGTAAAGGTGATGCAGTCCATCGGGCAAATGTCGACGCAGGCATCGCATTCGATACACAGCTGGCTGGTGAATACGGTCTGCACATCGCAATTCAGGCACCGTTCGGCCTCGCGGTAGCCGAGCTGCTCGTCAAAGCCGAGTTCGACCTCAACCCGGATATCGGCCAGAGCCAGCGCCGTGTCGCGCAACGGCACCCGATGGCGCTGCGCGATCGAGATGTCGTTGTCGTAGCTCCATTCGTGGATGCCCATCTTCTGGCTGACCAGCGACACGCCGGGCGGCGGCCGGTCGCGGACATCCTCGCCATGGCAAAATTTGTCGATCGAAATCGCGGCGTCATGACCGTGGGCCACGGCCCAAATGATGTTCTTTGGGCCGAACGCGGCATCGCCGCCAAAGAAGACGTTGGGCAAGGTCGATTGCATGGTCTTTGGATCGACCTTGGGCATGTCCCACCGATCGAACTCGATGCCGATATCGCGCTCGATCCAGGGAAACGCATTTTCCTGACCGACCGCGATCAAAACATCGTCACACGGGATATGGACATCGGGCTCGCCGGTCGGAACCAGGTTGCGCCGCCCGCGCGCATCGTATTCGGCCCGGACCTTTTCAAACAGCACACCGGTCAACATGCCGCGGTCGTGGGTGAATTCTTTCGGCACCAGCCAGTTGAGGATCGGGATGCCTTCATGCATCGCATCCTCTTTTTCCCATGGCGAGGCCTTCATTTCGTCAAACCCGCTGCGCACGACGACGGTCACCTCTTCCCCGCCGAGCCGGCGCGACGACCGGCAGCAATCCATCGCCGTGTTGCCGCCGCCGAGCACCACGACCCGTCGCCCGATGCGGGTGATATGGCCGAACGACACGCTCGACAGCCAGTCGATGCCGATATGGATGTTGGCCGCCGCTTCACTGCGCCCCGGGATGTCGAGATCGCGCCCGCGCGGCGCCCCGCAGCCGACAAACACCGCGTCCCACCCCTCGGCGAGCAACGCCTTCATGCTCCGCACCGGCTCGCCAAAGCGGGTCTCGACCCCCATTTCGAGGATCAGATCGACTTCCTCGTCGGTCACCGTTTCGGGCAGGCGAAAGCGCGGGATCTGCGTGCGCATCATGCCGCCCGCCTTGCTGTCGCCATCGAACATCACACAGCGGTAGCCGAGCGGCAGCAGATCGCGGGCGACGGTCAGCGAGGCCGGCCCGGCCCCCACCAGCGCGATCCGCTTGCCGTTCTTTTCCCGCGGAATTGTTGGCAGAAACGGCCGGATATCACCCTTGTTGTCCGCTGCCACCCGCTTGAGCCGGCAGATCGCAACCGGTTCCTTCTCGACCCGGCCACGCCGACAGGCGGGCTCGCACGGGCGGTCGCAGGTCCGCCCGAGAATGCCGGGGAACACATTTGACCGCCAGTTGATCATAAAGGCATCGGTGTACCGCCGTTCGGCGATCAGCCGGATATATTCCGGCACCGGGGTATGCGCCGGGCATGCCCACTGGCAATCGATGACCTTATGAAAGTAGTCCGGATTGCTGGTATCGGTCGGCTGCACCAGGATCCTCCGGGCGGCGGATCATGATGTCCGCACGCCATTCTTTTCGCTGCGACGACCGCCTCCGGCGCGCATCGGCGATGCCGGCCAACAGCCACCCATGGCGACGGATGACATCATCGGCATCGCGCGCGCTGTTATAGTCGCAACCGCGCTCGCCGTCATCCCTCGCATCGCTCACAATCCGAACTGCGCGTCGCTGCAGCCGATCGCCTGCGACAGCTTGCCCCATCGCCGCAACGGCTGCAACCGCCGCGCGGCGGAGGCGATGTGGGCGAGTTCGGCTCAGTTTCCAAGCCGGTGCGTGCGCGCCCGGTGCAACACTGCGTTGATCGCCGCGCAGCCGTCGACCGGCCGCAGCAATTGAGAATCACGCCGCCGTTCAACGATCCGTTTCGTTGCCGCCGCGTCGGCGGCTATCATTCCGCGACACAGGATCGGGGCAAGGGAGGCTCGGCATGTATGGCCGGTTCCGGATTTCGCTCACGCTCGCCGCGATCGCGTTGTTTGCCGCCGCCTGTAGCGCCTCGCAAGCCGACGGCCCGACCACGGTTGATCTGCTGGCGCAGGCCGGGTTTGTCCGCCGCGACGTCAATACCGAAGAACGCCTGGCGGCGCTCAAGGCGCTGCCGCCGCACCGGTTCGTGATGCGCAATTCGAACGGCAGCGTCAAATACATGCACGCCGACCCGAATGTTTGCGGCTGCATCTATGTCGGCGGACAGCGCGCCTACGATCAATATCGGCAGATGGTCGGCGCTCGGGTGCAAGCCGATCAGGTACGCGCGATTTTGAGCACCGCACCGCTGCCCGGCGAACAGGGCCTCTAGATCGGCGCCGCGGCGCGATGGCGGGCGACCATCAGCAGATCGGACCCGCCGGATCGTAAGCCTCCCGCGACCCGACCGGCCTGGTCTCCGCCGCGGTCGAGGAACGATCGCCCCGGCGCCGTCTCTGAAGCCAATGACACGGAAATCGGCTCGCCCTTTTGCTTGGGGCCAAACCCGCGGACGCAGTCACCGCGCAAAGTGCTGCTGCATATGGCGGTCCGCGCCAATGGACGATCTTGTTGCGGTCGCCGCGTTGCGGCATTGCAATCGCCGATCGCCGGCTTAAAGTCTCCGCCAACGGCGCAGGTGAGGCGTGATGAGCGGCGCGAACCCGATCAGCGACAACCCGTTTTTCACGCCCTGGGACACGCCGTTCGGCCTGCCGCCGTTTGAGCGGATCCGTCCGGAGCATTTTGTGCCGGCGTTTGAGCGCGCGATGGCCGAGCATCAAGCCGAGATCGAAACGATCGGTCGCGGCCCATGGCCGCCGAGCTTTGCCGACACGGTCGAGGCGCTGGAGCGCAGCGGGCGCGCGCTCGACCGCGTGAACCGGGTGTTTGCCAATCTCGAGGCCAGCGACAGCAATCCGCAACTCGAAGCGATCGCGCGCGACATCGCCCCCCGCCTGGCGCAGCACCAGATGCGCGTGGCCCTCGACCGTGACCTGTTCGCACGGATTGCCGATCTGTACGAACGCCGCGGCGAACTCGGGCTCGCGCCCGACCAATTACGCCTGCTTGAGCGGCATCATCTGCGCCTGGTGCGCAGCGGCGCCAAGCTCGACCCCGAAGGCCGGGCGCGGATCGCGGCGATCAACGAGCGGCTGGCGAGCCTGCACACGCTGTTCGGCCAGAATGTGCTGCATGATGAACGCGAATGGCGGCTCGTCCTCGACGCGGGCGATCTCGACGGGCTGCCCGATTTTGTTCGCGCCGCGGCCGCCCAGGCCGCTGCCGAGCGCGATCTTGGCGGACGCTACGTGATCACGCTGGCGCGCTCCTCGATCGAACCGTTTTTGACCTTTTCGGCGCGCCGCGACCTGCGCCAGGCCGCGTATGAGGCCTGGACCGCGCGCGGAACCCATCCCGGAGCCGCCGACAACCGGCCGATCATCCGCGAAATCTTGGCCTTGCGCAGCGAGCAGGCGCGGTTGTTGGGCTACCCCGATTTTGTCGCCTATCGGCTCGACGATACGATGGCCAAGAATGCTGACGCGGTCGAGCGGCTGTTGCTGGCGGTGTGGGAGCCGGCCAAAGCCAAGGCGCGCGCCGAACGCGCGCTGATCGAGCAGCAAGCCCGCGGCGAGGGCCTGAACCAACCGATCGAGGCATGGGACTGGCGCTATTATGCCGAGCAAGTGCGCCGCGCCCGCTATGCGATCGACGAAGCCGAGATCAAGCCCTATTTCGTCCTCGACAATTTGGTCGAGGCGGCGTTTGCCACCGCCGGCCGCCTGTTCGGCCTCGATTTTGCGCCGCGCCCCGAGCTGAAGGCCTATCACCCCGATGTTCGGGTGTGGGAGGTGCGC
>JAJPIH010000444.1 GCA_021324875.1 Alphaproteobacteria bacterium | reverse complement strand
GGTGGTGACCGATCTCGGCATTTTCGGCTTTGACGAGCCGACCAAGCGCATGACCCTGCTGGCGTTGCAACCGGGCGCTACCCTCGACGCGGTGCGCGCCAATACCGGGTTCGAGGTGCCGGCGGCGGCGGAACTGGGCATGGCCGCGCCGCCGAGTGCGCCGGAGCTCGCCGCTTTGCGCCATCTCGACCCCGACCGCCTCTACACCGCCTGAGCATCGCGATGACGATCTTCACCAACACCTTTGGCTTGGCGCTGCGCAATTTCACGACCTGGCCCGAGGAGCCCGATCCCCAGGCATTGATCGATTACGCGGTGCGGGCCGAGACGCTCGGCTTTGATTCGGTCTGGGTTTGGGACCACATCCTGCTCGGCGTCGACCCGCCGTTTCCGATCATCGAGCCGCTGACCCTGCTTGCCGCGATCGCCGCGCGCACCCTCCGGATCAAGCTCGGCACCGGCGTGCTCGTTCTGCCGTTGCGCAACCCAGTGGTGCTGGCCAAGGAATTGGCGAGCCTCGACCGCATCGCCGGGGGCCGCCTGCTGCTCGGCCTCGCGGCGGGCTGGTACAAGCGCGAATTCGATGCGGTCGGCATCCCCTACAACCAGCGCGGCCGGCTGATGGATCGCAACCTCGAAATCCTGCGCCGCTTGTGGACCGAGGCCGGGATCGAGGCGGAATACCCGCCGCACCTTTTGCGCGGCGCCAACATGGCGCCACGGCCGCGGGCATTGCCGCCGATCCTGATCGGCGGCTATGTCGATCGCGTATTGCGGCGGGCGGCGCTGAACGGCGGCTGGCTCACTTATTTCTACACTCCCGAGGGCTTTGCCCAATCCTGGGGGAAAGTGAAGGGGTATGCGGCCGCGGCCGGGAAGGAGCCCGAGACGCTGTTGAACGCCAACCAGCTCGCGATCTGTGTCGGTCGGTCTCGCGATGCGGTCGCCCCGGCGATGATGGAATGGCTCGGCCAGGGATGGGATTACGCGTCGTGGAGCCAATCGACCAAGGATTCGGCGATCATCGGCACCGTCGATGAATGCGTCGAACAACTGCGTGACCAGCTCGCCGTGGGCGTGCAAAAGCTGATCTTGATCCCCTATCGCTACCAGCCCGAACAGGTCGAGATCATCGCCCGCGACATCATCCCACAACTGCGCGGATAAGATGCGCCGACCGGAGCGCCCGGCCCTGCCCGGCCGTCCGTCGCGTCCCGGCGCGAAAATTCGGATCGTCCAGCCCCAGCCCGCACCAGGAGAAACCCGATGGACGCCATGATGGTTGAGCCGCGCAGCGCAGTGTCCGGTCTCTCACGCAAACCCTTGCTGCGCGGAATTCATCACCTTGCGCTGGTCACGACCGACATGCGGCGAACCCTCGATTTCTATGTCCGGGTTCTGGGCACGCCGCTCGTCCACGCGCTGCGCACCCCGGCGGCGCCGCCGGACGCGGCACCGGCCCACGGCGTCGGATCACCGCCCTACAAGGGCATTCTTCACTATTTTCTCGACATGGGCGGCGACAGCCTGCTGGCTTTTTTCGAATACCCCGAGGGGGTGGCGGTCGCCGATCGCGACACGCTCGGTGCAATGCAGCACGTCTCGTTTGTGTGCGGCCCGCAGCGCTATCGAGAAATGCTGGCGCGGCTCAAAGCAAACGGCGTTGCGATCGTCGCCGGCCCGTTGCTGACGATCCCGCCGGCGATCCATTCATTCTATTTCTTCGATCCCAACGGCATCCGCCTGGAGATCGTCTGCAACCTTGAAGGCGACGAGCAGGATTTGCAGGTCGTTCGCTCCTGCGCGATGCCCGAGGCGGAGCTTCGCGCCGAGCTCGCCGCGATCAGCCACGACGCCGCCTGGATCGAGGACATGGTCGCGGCAATGCCGCGTTAACCCATCTTCACACTCGGGTATCAGCCGAGCATTTCGGGCAGGGTGACGATCTTGACGCCGGCGGCCTCGAGCCCCTGACGCACGGCCCGCGCCGCGAGCACCGCCGAAGGCTCGTCGCCGTGCAGGCACAGGGTGTCGAGCTTGACCTTGAGACGCTTGCCGGTGCGGGAGACGATCTCGTCCTCGGTGACCATATGCACGACCCGGTCGCGGATCTCGTCGGCGTCGTGCAGCACCGCCCCGGCAATCTTGCGCGACGTCAGGTTCCCGTCATCGTCGTAGAGCCGGTCGCAAGAGCCTTCACGCGCCAGCGGCAGGCCGAGTTCGAGCGCGGCCTTTTCCATCTGCGAGCCGGCCAGCGCCACATAAATCAGGTCGCGGTCGACGGTCTTCATCGCGCGGCCAACCGCCAGTGCCAGATCAAGATTCTCGGCCGCCATGTTGTTCAAGGCGCCGTGGGTTTTGACATGCGTGACTTTCTGCCCGACATAGGCCGCCATCGCCTGCAAGGCGCCGATCTGGTAGGCGATCATGTATTCGAGTTCGCGCGGGCTCATATCGATCCGCCGGCGGCCAAACCCCCACAAATCGTTGAACCCCGGATGGGCGCCGATGCTGACCCCGTTTTCCGCCGCGAGACTGACGAGGCGGTGCATCGTGACCGGGTCGCCGGCGTGAAAGCCGCAGGCGATGCTGGCCGAGCGGATGATCTTCATCAGCGCCGCGTCATCGCCCATCTCCCAAGCGCCGTAACCCTCGCCCATATCGGCGTTGAGGTTGATCGCTTTTGCCATGCCCGGTTCCTCGCTTCTATCCTGGTCAATTAGGTGTGATGGCCAATTGTAGCAAGGAAATGCGGTGAAGGTGCGCTTCCTGTCGGTCGGCGACACCGGGCTTGCGGTCGAATTGGGCGACGCGGTCGATCGCGAAACGAGCCGCGCGGTGCTGCGGCTGGACCGGGCGTTGCGCGCGGCGCGGCCGGTCGGCGTTGTCGAAACCGTGCCGACCTTCCGCTCTCTGCTCGTGCATTACGATCCGCTCGCGACGTCGCGCGGCGAATTGGAAACGGCGATCGCCGGCCTTTTCACCGACGACCGATCACCGCCGCCAAACCCGCGGCTGTGGCGCATCCCGGTCTGCTACGAAGGCGAATTCGCCCCCGATCTCGATGCGGTGGCGCGATTGACCGGGCTCGCCCCGGGCGAGGTCGTCGCCGCGCACAGCGGTGTCTGCTATCACGTCTATATGCTCGGCTTTCTGCCCGGCTTTCCTTATCTCGGCGATTTGCCGCAGGCGCTGGCGCTGCCGCGCCGCGCCGATCCGCGGCTGCGGGTGCCGGCCGGCTCGGTTGCGATCGCCACGACGCTCAGCGCAATCTATCCGTTCGAGAGCCCCGGCGGCTGGCATCTGATCGGCACCACCCCGCTGCGGCTGTTCGACCCCGCCCGCAATCCGCCGGCCTTGCTCGCCGCCGGTGATGCGGTGATATTCGAGCCGATCGACGCCTCGGCTTTTGCCGCAATCCGCACCCGTGTCGCCGCCGGCGCCGACCCGTTCGGCGGCGGCAACCCGTCGCCGTGAAACCCGGCCTGTCGGTCATCAGCCCCGGGCTGCACACGACCGTGCAGGATCTCGGCCGCCTCGGCTATCAGGCGCTGGGTGTGCCGGTTTCGGGCGCGCTCGATACGCCCTCGCTGCGGCTCGCCAATGCGCTGGTCGGCAACCCGGTCAACACCGCCGCGCTCGAAATCCTGTTTACCGGGCCGCGCTTCGAGGTGACTGCGCCAGCGGTCCGGGTCGCGGTCGCCGGCGCCGGCGCCAGCCTTGTGCTCGCGCGCGCCGGGCAACCCGTGCCGGCCTGGCTCAGTGTGCGGCTGGTTTGCGGCGAAGTCTTCGAAGTCAGGCTCGGCCGCGAGGCGGTGTGCGCCTATCTTGCCGTCGAAGGCGGGCTTGACGTACCGCAAGTGCTCGGCAGCGCCTCGACCTATGTGCGCGCGGGGCTCGGCGGTCTTTATGGCCGCGCATTGCGCGCCGGCGACGCCGTGCCGCTGGTGATCGAGCGCGCGCCGGAACGGCGGGAGCGGCGCTTGCCCTCGCCGCCCCCGGCCGGCGCTCGGCAGCCGATCCGGATCGTCTTTGGGCCGCAGCATGACGGCTTTGCCGAGCCCGCCTTGCGGGCGCTGGTCACGGCCGAATTTCGCATCTCGGCCAACGCCGACCGCATGGGCATGCGGCTCGAGGGGCCGAGGTTGCAGCACCGCGCGGGCTGGGACATCGTCTCCGACGCGATCGCCACCGGAGCGATCCAGGTGCCGGGATCGGGCCAGCCAATCCTGCTGCTCGCCGACCATCAGACGACCGGCGGCTATCCGAAAATCGCGACCGTGATTTCAGCCGACCTGCCGATCGTCGCGCGCCGCCGGCCGGGCGACGCGATCTGCTTTGCCGCGGTGACGGTCGAGGAAGCCGAGGCGCTGGCGCGCGAGGCCGAGCACCGTCTTGCCGCCGCTCTCGCATCGCTGGAGAGCGTTCCGGCGGCGGGCGGCGATATCGACCTCGCTTCGCTCTACGACCGCAATTTGATCAGCGGGGTTGTTGCCGCCGATCACTGACCGATCACGACCCGCGGGGTTCCACCGATCGGCGGCGACCCGCCGGTTGCCGGCGCCGCTTTTGGTTCGGGCCGGGTGCGAGGCCGGCTCAATATCCGGGAGGCCGCGCCGCGCGCGCCGCCGAGGACGAGGTAAATCCGCTCTGTGACGGCCCACCGGCCGGCGGCGAGTAGATGCCGCCATACGCGCTTCCGTAGCTCTGCGGTGGCATGCTCGACCCGACCTCGGGCGCTGCGGCGCAGACCAGCGCGCCGCCCCGATCCTCGACCCCGGCGGGGCACGCCGCCGCCTGCGCCAGCTGGGTGGTGTGCCACGTCCCGTCCGGTTTCGGACAGAAGGCGGTGAGCGTGCCTTGCAGCATGCGCACTTCTTTGCACTGCGTCAGATAGGGGCCCGGCGGCCGGTTGGCGGTCGGATAGCCGGCGGGCGGATAGCCCGCAGTCGGATAACCGGCGGTCGGATAGGCAGTGG
>JAJPIH010000319.1 GCA_021324875.1 Alphaproteobacteria bacterium | reverse complement strand
CTGGCCTGCGCCCCGGTGCCGAGGGCGGCCGCTTGGGCGCCGCTCGCGACCGCGGCCTGGCCCAGCGCGGCGGCGCCGGCACCGCTTGCGGCGGCGGCCTCGCCGACCGCGAGCGCATTGGCGCCGGTGGCGCTGCTCGCCGCACCAAAGGCGCTGGCGTTCATCGCACCGGCCTGGGCTGCGCCGCCGAGCGCGGTTGCGTTGGCTGCGGTCGCGCTGCTGAGCGTGCCGATGGCGCTGCTGTTGGTTGACAGCGCGGTGGCATTGGCGCCGATCGCGATTGCCTGGGCGCCATCGGCTAATGAGCTCTGACCGAGCGCGCTTGATTGCGGACCGCTCGCGGACGCCGCCTGCCCGACCGCCGTCGATTGGGCTGCGCCGGCATGCGCCAGCTCGCCGACGGCGGTCGCCTGCGTGTCGAGCGCGGTGGAACTGGCCCCGAAAGCGGATGACGCGTTGCCGACAGCCATCGCCGAGCTGCCGAGGGCCGTCGCATCGGTGTCAACCGCCGTGCTTTGCATACCGAAAGCGCTGCTGCGCGCGGCCAGCGCCGTCGCCTCGGCGCCGATCGCGGTCGACGACACACCGCTGGCCACCGATTGGTTGCCGACCGCGGTCGCCTGAGCATCGGCGGCATTCGCCATTTGCCCGACGGCGGTGGAGCTTGGGGCGCTGGCTGTCGCGTTTGTCCCCAGAGCCGCAGAATTCACCCCGGTCGCGGTCGCATTCTCGCCAAGCGCGACCGCCGCGGTCGCATCGGCGCTGCTGCTCTCGCCGATGGCGGTGGCGTTAGCGGCGTTGGCGAAGGCGAAATTGCCGACGGCGGTGGCGTTGGACTGGCCGGAACCTGTGGCGCCGGCCAGCGCGAACTGTCCGATCGCCGTGGTGCCGGCATTGGCGTTGGCGCCGCCGGCATTGCTGAACTCGCCAAACGCACTGGCATCGGCCCCGCTGGCGAGAGCATTGCTGCCGACCACGGTCGCTTCGGCGCCGACCGCGACCGCGGCGCTGCCGATCGCGGTCGCGTCGCTCCCGATGGCGGTGCTCAATTGTCCAAAGGCGCTTGCATTTGAGGCAGCAGCGGTTGCCGCTTCGCCAACGGCGGTGGCGCCGGCGGCAATGGCCGCCGAGGTTGAGCCGCAGGCAAAGGAGGCGGTGCCGGTATTTTCGACACAGCCGGCGGCCGTCGCCGGTGCCGGTACCGTCTGGGCGCGCGCCACCCCGGCCGAGGCGATCACGACGGCAAAAAGCCAACCCAGCAGCGACCAGAATGCGGGCCCCGGTTCCGCTGCCCGGGACGAGAATGGACCGCCCATCAAAGCCCCCGTTGATGCTGGTCTTTCGCTGTAGCGGGCAACGCCGTTTTGAAGCTTAACACGATTATTGGCGGATGCGGTATCTATCTGCGATTGCGGAGGCCTGATAGTTAATTTTTTGGGCGGCGGGCGAGCGGTCGGTCGCCCCGGGTCGAGGGGCAGCGCCTTCGGCTCACGCCTCTGGCACAGCCGACCGCTCGGGGAGAGTGGTCCTAGGGCAGCATTCCGCCCGACGCCTGGGTGAACCAGGCTTTGGCGGAGGCAATCGCACCGGCAGCGTCGCTCGCGAGCATATAGCGCTCAGAAACCAGGCTGTTGACCGCTGCCGTCACCGCATTGACGTAGCCGGCGCCGCTTGGCATCGCTGCCAGCCATGGCCGCCCGCGGCGCGCCACGAAGTGCTCACTTGCCATCGGCTCGGTCGGCAATCAGCCTCGACCGCGGGTACCAGCAAAGGGCAAGGTCTTGTCGCGAACCATTGCGATCGACACCGCGTGCATCACGATCATTTTGGGCCTGGCCGCCTGCACCAACCCGTATGATCCCGCCCAGCGTTTTGTCGGCGGCGGCTTGATCGGCGCGGGAACAGGTGCGGCGATCGGCGCTGCGGCGGGCGGCGGACCGGGGGCCGCACTCGGCGCCGCGATTGGCGGCACGGTCGGCGCCGTCGGCGGGGTTGCCACGACGCCGCCTCCTTACGGCTGGCCGTATTACGCTGCGCCCGCCTACGGGCCGCCACCCTATGGGCCGCCGGATTATGGTCCGGCTTACGGCTATGGCGGCCCCAGCGCCTACGGCTATGCCTATCCAACCCCGGGCTATCCAGGATACTACCCGTAATGATGCCGCCCCGAACAACTGGCGCTGCCCGGCACCCAGACCGGCCCAAAGGCTTTCAGCGCCATGCTCCGCGCACCTGGTACCATGTCAGCCCGATCAGTTCGTGGAGCGCATAATAGCTGTCCATCAGCGCCGGGACCTGTGGAAAGAAGCTGGCCACCGACAGACCGAGCGACCGGCGTTCGGCAACCGGCGCCGCAACCACCGGGTACCCGACCGCGTAGAACGACCACAGCGCTCGCGCCATGTGCCATGAATTGGTGACCACCAACGCCGACGAAATGCCGGCGCGGCGCAAAATCTGGGCGGAATAAAGGGCGTTTTCATAGGTCGTCTGGGAGCGCTCTTCACGCCACCGGGCCGGCACCCCGAAATCATGGTCGAGCGCGCGCGCCATCATCGCCGCAAGCGAGTCGTCGGCGTCGGCTATATGGCCGCCGCTGACCAGGATCGGCAGCCCGGTGCGGCGCGCTTCGCGGGCGGCTTGGGCGAGCCGATAGAGCGTCAAAGGGCCGACGACGTCGTGGCCCGTCGGATTGCGGCTGTGCCGGAATTCGGCGGACAACACGATAATCGCGCCGGGCGGCCCCGGCGACGGCAAGGCGGGCATATCGGCGGCCAGCGCTTCGGCGGTGCGGATCAGCCCATAGCCGACAATTTCGGTCGAGCAGAGATACAGGAGAAGAATGCCGATCGTCGCCAGCCACAGGCCGGTGCGCCGCCACCGCCAAGCCAGTGCCACGCCGAGCGCGCTGACAAGAATGAACAGGTTGGGCGGGACCAGCGAGGAATACGACAACCACTGCAGCATGACGGCGCGAAACGGCGGAGGCCGGCGATCAACCGGTTGGCGCCAGCGCTTCGCCGCGCCAGCGGTGGTAGAGTTTGGCGGCCTCGCGCCTGAGCCCGAATTTGAGCCCGCGCAGGGTACGAGGGTTCGCGGCGCGGATCCCCCAGCGCTCGCGCCGCCGCGGCAGCCATAGCTTCTTGTAAGGGTCGTCGCCGCGGCCGAAATTGATTTCGGCCGGCCGGTCTTCGTCGAGGACGCGCTCGAACAGCTCCATGGTCAGCAAGGTGCCGGGCGAAAACGCATCGAAGCGCTGGTCATGCGCCAGTTTGTAGATGACAGCCCGGCCCCGCCACACGATCCAGAATTGGGCGGCAACCGGCAGCCCGTCCAGGGTCATCAGGCCCAAGCGCAGGGCGCCCATCTCGGCGGCGAGCCGGATCAGCGCCGGTATAAACTGCGGATAAGCCTCGGACGGTTTCCAACTGCGCGCATAGATCGCCTGATAATCGGCGATCGCCGCTTCGATGCCGAGCGTGTCGCGAAAATGCCGGGTCGCGATGCGGCCATTGGCGGCGGCTTGGCGCCGCTTGCGTTGCCAGGTATGGCGCAGCGCCGAGGGCCGCGCTGCGAGATAGTCGGCAAAGCGCATGCCGCGCGTGTCCTCAAACCAGGTGCCCGAATCGAACACGCACTCGACCAGAAAGCCGTGGCCGCGCAAAGCGGTGACCGCGGCCTGGTAAGCGCGGTCGCGGGGATCCAGTTCACAAAGCACAAGACCGTCCCAGGGCGGCGTTTCGTCAACAATCTCGTCGAGAATGGCGGCCAGCCCGCCATCGAGGTAAGAACCCGGGGAATGCACGATGCCATGCTCGACGCTGTAGGCATTGGCGAGGCTTTTGAGGCGGCGGCCGCCTTCGTCACGGGTCTCGGTCAGAACCAAGGCCGCCGCCGAACCCGGACGCTCGTCGCTGACGACGCGGATCGCGGTGTTTGCCGCCACGCCATAACGCGCCATCAGATCGAACCAGGCCGGCAGCACGAAAAAGCTGTCCTGTGCCGCGCCTGCGAAGAGCGCCGCCAGCGGCGCCGGCAAGCGCAGAAAATCGGGGTTGCGATAAGTCGCCATCACCGCTCGCGGACAACCAGGCGCGGCAGATTTGGCCCGGTACGCTCGTGCAGATCCTGACCTTCACGACCCTTTATCCGAGCGCTGTGCGCCCCCAGCATGGCGTTTTTGTCGAGACGCGGCTGCGCAAGCTGGTGGAAACCGGCCGGGTCGCCGCCTGGGTCATGGCTCCTTGCCCGTGGTTTCCATTCACCTCGCCGCGGTTTGGCGAATATGGGGCGCTGGCGCGGGTGCCGCGCCGCGAAACCCGTCACGGCATCGAGATCGAGCATCCGCGCTACCTGTTGCCGCCCAAGATCGGGATGGGGACGGCGCCGCTGGCGCTGTTCACCGCGATGCTGCCGCGGTTGCGCGGCGCGCTGGCCGCCGGCCGCGAATTCGCCCTGATCGACGCGCATTACTTCTATCCCGATGGCGTCGCGGCGGTGATGCTGGGGCGCGCCCTCGACCGGCCGGTCGTGGTCACGGCGCGCGGCAGCGACCTCAACCTGATCGCCAATTACGCGGTGCCGCGCCGCTGGCTGCGTTGGGCGATAGCCCATGCCGACGGGCTGGTCGCGGTGTCGAGCGGTCTGCGGCAGCGGCTGGCGGCGCTCGGCGCCCCGCCGGAAAAGACGCGGATCCTGCGCAACGGCGTCGATCTCGCGCTGTTTCACCCGGGAGATCGCAGGGCCGCGCGCCATGCTCTCGGCTTCACCCGCCCGACGCTGTTGGCGGTGGGCAATCTGGTGGCATTGAAGCGGCACGCTTTGATGGTCGAGGCCGTGGCCTTGCTGCCCCAAACCGATCTCGTCGTGATCGGTGAGGGCCCCGAACGCGCGGCGATCGAGGCGCTGGTGCGGGCGCGAGGGCTCGGTGCGCGGGTGAGGCTGCTCGGCCGGTTGCCGCAGGAGCGGCTGCCGCAATTTTACGCGGCCGCCGACGCATTGTTGTTGGCTTCGACACACGAAGGCTGGCCTAATGTGCTGCTCGAGAGCATGGCCTGCGGTACGCCGGTGGTGGTGACCGCACTGCCCGGGATAACCGATATTGTCGGCGCGCCGGAGGCCGGCCGGATCGTGGCGGATGCGACCGCGGCGCCGTTTGCCGCCGCGATCGCCGAGCTCCTCGCCGCGCCGCCGCCGCGCGGCGCGACCCGCGCCTATGCCGAACAATTCGACTGGCGCAGCACGACCGAAGGCCAGATAGCGCTGTTTTCCGAGATCTGTGAACGCCGCTTGCCAGCGGGGAGGCGCGAGGCCGCCGGTCATCGCCGCAGCAACCGTTCATAAACCGCTTGATAGCGCGCGACACTCTGCCGCCACGAGCGCTTGCTCTCGATAAAGCGCAGAGCCTCGGCCCGGATCCGGGGCCAGGAATCGCGGTCGGCAAGGGCGGCCAACACCCCTTCGGCGAGGGCGGCCGGATCGTCTGGCGGAAACATATAGCCGGTCTTGCCGTGCTCGACCAGTTCGCGATGGCCGCCGACATTCGAGGCGGCGACGACCCGCTGCTGCGCCATCGCTTCCAGTGGCTTTAGCGGCGTAACCAGCTCGGTCAGGCGGCATGAGAGCCGCGGAAAGACGAGAAGGTCTACAAGGTCGTAATAACGCGGAACCTCGCTGTGCGGGACGCGACCGGCAAACACGACGCTCTCGCCCAATCCGAGATCGCCGGCGAGCCGACGCAGGCCAGGCTCCTCGGGGCCGCCGCCGACCAGCAGCGCGCGAAGCCGCGGTCGGCGCCGCCGCATCAGCGGCAAGGCTTTGAGCAGCAGCGCCAGCCCCTCATAGGAATAGAACGAGCCGAGGAAGCCGAGCACTTCGGCCCCGGCCAGGCCGAGCCGCGCCGCGAGTGCGGGGTCGGGGGCGCCGGCGCTGCGGAAGCTCGCCGGATCAACCGCGTTGGGCACGACGGTTACCCGCTCGGGGGCGATGCCGCGGGAGAGAATGTCGCCGCGCAGGCCTTCGCAGATTGTCGTGACCGCGTCGGCGCCGCGCAGCGCGCGGGTCTCGATCATGCGGCTCGCCCGATAACGCAGCCCCGTGCGGCTGGCGGTGCCATGGCTGACGGCGGCGTCTTCCCAAAACGCGCGCACCTCATAGACGACCGGCAAATGGTGGCGGCGGCCGGCGCGAATGGCCGGCAATGCGTTCAGCACCGGCGAATGGGCGTGCAGAATATCGGGGCGCACCTCGTCGATGACTTGTTCGAGGCGTTGCTCGAGATCGGCAATAATTCTCAGGTCGCGCCACAATGGCAGCCTTGCCCCGAGCCCGGCCGGCGCCGGGGTGCGCAGAAACACGCGGCCGTCGATTTCCTCGCGCGCCGGCCCCGGCGGATAGTGTTTGCCCGAGGTCAGCAGGATCGGCTCCCAGCCCAAAGCATGCTGCTGGTCGACAATGCCGAGGGTACGATAGACGTATCCGCTCTGCAGCGGCAGCGAGTGGTCGAGGATATGCAGAACCCGCATCGTGCCGACGCGAACCTTGGAGCCGGGCGCCCGCCCATATAGCAGATCGCGTGGCCGTCGACCTATGCCAGAGCACGTAAATCCGGGGTAAGCGACGCGGATGTCGGCCGCAATCGCGTTCCGTTGTGAGGCACTGCCGCCGCGCGCCGTCCTCGAGCGCGAATGGCGGCGGCTCGAAGCCGAGGCCGGAATTTCGTTCTTCGTGTCGTGGGCATGGATCGGCGCGCTGCTCGCTACGGTCCCCGAGCCCAAGCAGCCGCGGCTGCTGCGCGGCACAACCAGGGGCGAGACCGTCGCTCTTGCACTCTTGGGCGCGGCGACGACCCGCCGGCGTCTGGGACTGATCCGTGCTCGGGGCGTTTACCTGAACGAAACCGGCGATGCGCAATTTGATGCAATGACGGTCGAGCACAACGGCATCCTCGTCGCCAGCCGCCGGCGCGAGGCGGCCCTTGATGCATTGCTCGATTGGTTCGCCGGGCAGCGAGAGCAAGCCGATGAACTGCATTTGAGCGGGGTTTCGTTCGCGCTGTCGGAACCGGCCGCGCGCTGCGGGCTGTTGGTCAGCGATGCGGCCGTCTTGCCTTCCTACGCCGTCGCGCTCGATCGGCTGGAGGCGAGCGGCGGCGACATCGCCGCCATCCTCAGCGCCAATGCGCGCCAGCAATTACGCCGCGCCTTTCGCCATTTTGCCAGGCACGGGCCGTTATCGGTGCGGGCGGCGGCGACCGAAGCCGAGGCGCAGCGCTGGTTCACCGCGCTCAAGGCTTTGCATTGTGCGTCCTGGGAACGGCGCCGGCGGCCACACGCCTTCACGAACCCGTTTTTTGAACAGTTTCATCGCCGCCTGATCGAAGCGAGCTTTGCCGAGGGCGCCATCCAGCTGCTCGAGGCCCGCGCCGGCGAGCGGATTCTCGGTTATCTCTACAATTTCCGGCGCGACCGGACGGTCTACGCTTATCAGAGCGGGTTCGACGACGGCGATCCGCGCGAGCGGCCGGGCTATGTCACCCATGCGCTGGCCATCCGCCACGCCTTTGAGCAGGATTTCGCGAGTTACGATTTCATGGCGGGCTACAACCGGTTAAAGGCGAGCTTTGCCACCCGGCGCACGATCATGCGCTGGCAGATTGCCCAACAGCCAAGGCTGCGCTTTCGCCTCGAACATTGGGCGCGCCGCTTCAAGCAGCGTTTCCAGAGTGACCCAAAATTCCCGCTTGCTGCGGCCGCTCCGAAAGGCTAGGGCAAGCCAAGGTAAATTCACAGGAGCCCCATGTCGATCCTGGTAACCGGGGTGGCCGGCTTTATCGGCTTTCACACCGCCAAGGCGCTGCTCGAACGCGGCGACCGGGTCATCGGTGTGGACAATCTCAACGCCTATTACGACCCACGACTCAAAGAGGCGCGGCTCGCCGAATTGCGCGATCGACCCGGGTTCAGTTTTGCCCGCCTCGATATCGCCGACCGCGAGGCCGTATTTGCCCTGGTTGCCGCCAACAGCGACCTTACCGGGATTATTCATCTCGCCGCCCAGGCCGGGGTGCGGCATTCGCTCGAAAATCCCTATTCCTATGTCGAAGCCAATATTCTGGGCACGGTGGTGATGCTCGAAGCGGCGCGGCGCATCGAACGGCTCGACGCGTTCACCTACGCTTCGTCGTCATCGGTCTATGGCGCCAACCGCAAGCAGCCTTTCAGCATCGAAGACCGGGTCGATAAGCCGGTATCGCTCTACGCCGCCTCAAAGCGCAGCTGCGAGCTGATCGCGCGCAGCTATTCCCACATCTACGGCTTGCCGGCGACCGGGTTGCGCTATTTCACGGTTTACGGGCCGTGGGGCCGGCCCGATATGGCGGCATGGCTGTTTACCGAGGCGATTCTCGCCGACCGCCCGATCCAGGTGTTCAACGAAGGGCGCATGGCGCGCGACTTCACATACATCGACGACATCGTTGCCGGCACCATCGCCGCGCATGATCGCCCGCCAACCGCCGAGGACGGCGGGGTGGCCCACAAAATCTATAACCTCGGCAATCACAAGCCGGAAAAGCTGCTCGATTTTATCGCGATCATCGAAAAGGCGGTCGGGAGCACGGCAGTCAAGGAGCTGCTGCCGTTACAGCTCGGCGATGTACCCGAGAGCTTTGCCGATATCGACGCCTCGCGCCGCGACCTCGGCTTCGAACCAAAGACCTCGATCGAGGAGGGGATCGGCCGCTTTGTCGCCTGGTACAAGCATTATCACCACATCAACTAGAAGGTGCTCACTATCGGCGAGAGGGTCCGGGCATTGGAGAGGAGGTCCTTGTGTGCGGCGGAGCGATCGCAATTCGGTTCGCGCTCGGCTGACCGCGACCGCCGTCGCACCGGCCTGCGACGTTGGGGGAGTGGTCCGTCGTCGCCATAGAATATCGTGAACGGGGGCATTGCGCCGCGGCTCGCGTTGCGGCTTTTCAGCCCGCGGCAGGAAGAATGACATGGAACGCGGATTTGCCGTTGTCGGGCTCGGTTATGTCGGCCTGCCGGTGGCGCTGGCGCTGGCGCGAAATTTCGCGCCGGTGATCGGCTTCGACATTTCGTCGCGCCGCATCGCCGCGCTTGCCGCCGGCTCGGATGCGACCGGCGAGGTGACGGCGGCGGCGCTGCGCGATACCAGCCTGCGACTGACCGACGATCCCGACAGGCTTGCCGAGGCCAGCTTTATCGTGGTCACCGTGCCGACTCCGATCGACGCCGATCGTCGCCCCGATCTGCGGCCATTGCGCGAGGCCTGCGCGCTGATCGGACCGCGTCTCAAACCGGGGAGCGTTGTCGTCTTTGAATCGACCGTCTATCCCGGGTTGACCCGGGATGTTTGCGGGCCGTGGCTTGCCTCTGCGTCGGGCCTGCGGCAAGGGATTGATTTCAAGCTCGGCTACTCGCCCGAGCGGATCAATCCGGGGGATCGTCGGCACCGTCTCGAGACCATTGTCAAAATTGTCGCCGGCGAGGACGACCAGACCTTGGAACGGATCGCCGCAGTCTATGAGAAGATGGTCGAGGCCGGGCTGCATCGTGCCCCATCGATTGAAGTCGCAGAAGCCGCAAAGGTGATCGAAAACACCCAGCGCGACCTCAACATTGCGTTGATGAACGAATTGGCGATCATTTTCGACCGGCTCGGCATCCCGACGCGCGACGTGCTGGCGGCGGCCGGTACGAAATGGAACTTTCTGCCGTTCACCCCCGGGCTGGTGGGCGGGCATTGCATCGGCGTCGATCCGTATTACCTGACCGCCCGCGCCGAGGCGGCCGGCTATTACCCGCAGGTCATCCTGTCCGGTCGGCGGATCAATGACGGGATGGGCGCCTTTATCGCCCAGCGCCTGGTCAAATTGCTGCTCGCCGCAGGCCGACCGGTCAATGGCGCGCAAATCGGCATTGTCGGCCTGACCTTCAAGGCAGATGTGCCCGATCTGCGCAACAGCCGGGTGCCCGACATCGTCGCCGAACTGCGTGAATTCGGCATCACCGCACGCGTCGCCGACCCGCTCGCCGACCCCGAGGAGG
>JAJPIH010000435.1 GCA_021324875.1 Alphaproteobacteria bacterium | reverse complement strand
CCTCGGATACGGCGCTGCGCCGGTCGCGCTCACTCCGCCGCAACGGCGGCGCCGGGCGCGGCTCGGCGCGGTCGGCGCAACAGCATCAGCAACGGGATGCCGACCACGACAAGGATCATCATCAGCATGAAATCGTCGATATAGGCGACCATCGCCGCTTGGCGCGTGGCTTCGGCATTCAGCGCCGCAATCCCTGACGGCGCGGTGAGACTGAAGGGCGCCTTCAACGCCCTCCACGCCATCGGATTGTCCGGGCGCAAATGCTCAACGAGTTGCGAGTGCACGATTTGGGTGTTCTGCGCCAGCAGCGCCTCGACGATCGAGATGCCGACGCTGCCGCCGATGTTGCGCATCAGGCTGAAGATCGCGGTGCCCTGGGTCAACATGTGTCGGGGCAGGGTCGAGAAGGTGATGATGCTCAGCGGCGTGAACACAAAGCCGAGGCCGAAACCTTGCAATACCCCGGTCACGACGACCGGTGCCATGCCCATATACAGCGAGAAACCGGTCATCTGCCACATTGCGACTGCGGTCACCATCAGCCCGCCAAGGATGATCAGCCGGGTGTCGATGCGGTTGGCGAGGCGGGCGACGAGGATCATCGCAACCATCGTTCCGATCCCGCGCGGCGCCGTCACCAGACCGGTCGTAACCACCGGATAGTTCAGCAAATCCTGGAGCATCGTCGGCAGCAATGTCATCGTGCCGTAGAGCGGGATCCCGATGATGAACATCAGCAGCGTGCCGACCATGCAATTGGCGTCGCGCATCAGCTCGCGGTTCAGGAACGACCGGTCGGTGGCGGTCGCGGTGTGCACGACGAACAGATAAAAGGCCAGCCCAGCGACGATCGCCTCGACCCAGATCTCGGTCGAGCCGGACCAATCCTTAAGCTGGCCGCGGTCGAGCAGCATTTGCAGCGCGCCGATGGCCACACTTAGCGCCGCAAAGCCAAACCAGTCGAACGCCTCGCGGCGGCCGTGGCGGCTTTCGCGGATAAAGACCAACAAACCCAGCGCCGACAGGATGCCAAAAGGCACATTGATGTAGAACACCGAGCGCCAGCTGTAATTGTCGGTCAGCCAGCCGCCGAGTGCGGGGCCGATGATCGGGCCGAGGATCACCCCCATTCCCCACACCGCCATCGCGCGCGCATGCCGCTCGGGCGGGTTGATCTGCAGCAGGACGGCCTGCGACAGCGGCACCAGGGCGGCGCCGCACAGCCCTTGCAACAGGCGGTAGAAAACCAGCTGGGCGAGGCTAGGTGCGGCACCGCACAAGGCCGAGCTGGCGGTAAAGCCGAGCACCGAAACAAGGAACACGTATTTGATGCCAAACCGGCCGGCGAGCCAGCCGGTCAACGGGGTCATGATCGCCGCGGCGACGATGTATGAGGTGACGACCCAGGCGATCTGATCCTGCGAGGCCGACATGCTGCCCTGCATATGCGGCAGTGCGACATTGGCGATCGTCGTGTCGACGCCCTGCATAAAGGTCGCGAGCATGATCGACACCGTAATCCAGCCCCGGTTCGCGACCGCCGGAGCCGGAGCTGGCGACTTCATCTCGTGTCGGCTCGGCTCGGGCTCGTCCCTGCCAGCCACGCCAGCGCATTATCGATCCGGTCGAGCCACGGGCGGCGATACCCGGTATCGACTTCGACGGTGGCGCTGAGCCCGGCATGCAGCGGCGCGGCGGGATCGAGCTTGTCGATACTGAGCCGAACCGGCAGCCGCTGCACCACCTTGACCCAGTTGCCGGTCGCGTTTTCGGCCGGCAGCAGCGAGAAGGTGAGGCCGGTCCCGGGGCTGAGGCTCTGCACTCGGGCGGAAAATGTGACCCCCGGATAGGTGTCGACCTCCACCGTCGCCGGCTGCCCCGGGCGCATATGCGTCAGCTCGGTCTCTTTGAAATTGGCCGTCACCCAGACCCGCTTGGTCGAGACCAGGTAGAACAATGATGTCGGCGGCGCGCCGGTGTCGACCCCTTGCACCCAATCACCGGGTTGCAGCTGATCGACCTTGGTGACGATACCGTCTTCGGGGGCGCGCACCATCGTGTAAGAAAGGTTGAGTTCGGCTCGATCCAACGCCGCCTTGGCCTGCTGCACCATCGGATGTTGATCGACCGGAATATCGGGATCGCCGCCAAGGGCGGCCAAGGTGCTGGCCACGTCCTCTTCCTTCGAGGCGAGCTGTTGCTTGGCGATCTTGTAGGCGTGGTTGGACTGATCGTAGGCGGCCTGCGATGCGGCACCCGTTGCCAGCAGCCGCTGCTGCCGTTCGAGGTCGCGTTGCTGATAGACAAGGGTCGCCTCATTGGCGAGCGCGTCGGCCCTTTTTTGCTGATAGGTCGCCTTCATCGCCTCGACCTGCAGCCGCGCCGCGGCGAGCTGGGCCTTGGCCTGCTCGACGGCGATTTGGAACGGCCGCGGATCGATGACAAACAGGATTTGGCCTTTTTTGACGAACTGGTTGTCGTGCACGGCGACCTCGACGACCCGCCCCGAAACTTCGTTGCTGATCGCCACCCGGGCGGCATCGACATAGGCGTCGTAGGTCGATACAAAACGGCCGGTCGTCAGATACCAATAGCCGCCGGCGAGCACGACAACCAGCGGCCCCAGCAGCATCAGCGGGAGCCGCAACCGCTGCCGCAGCGAGCGCTTGGGAAGCACGCCGGGCCGGACATTGAGACCGACACGGCGGGCGCCGATGGTCGGGGCTTCGTCCTCTGCCGAGGTGGTCACCGCGAACCCTCCCACATTGCAACCCCGGCCGAGCCGGATACGCGCTCTGCCAGCTGCGGCGATCGCCCGCCCCCGCCGCGTTGCGCGCGCATCACGGCCGACCCGGAAAGCCCGCCACGCACGCGCCGCAACAATTCGACAAGATGACGCCCTTCCTCTTCGGTCAGATCGGCAAAAGCTTCGCGGCGCAGCTCCGCCGACAAGGCGAGGATCCGCGCCAGCAGCGGCCGCGCCCGTTCGGTAAGCACCAAACGGTGGGCACGTCGGTCACCGGGGTCGGATCGGCGCTCGACCCAGCCCTGTTCGACCATGCGATCGATCTGTCTCGCCAGGGTCATCGGCTTGACTTCGAGAAGTTCAGCGAGCCGCGCTTGGTTGATGCCCTCGTCGCGGGCCAGACAGCCGAGGATCCGGCACTGGGACCGGTTGAGCCCGACATAGCGCAGCGCCCGCTGGTCGAAACGGCGCCCGAACAGGCGCGCCACATCGTGGACCAGGTAACCGAAACTGCGATCGAGGTTCATGATCGACAACACAAAAACCACCCCCAGGCGATAATAAGCCATCATACGAAAATATCGGTGATGCCGCCAGCGGCGATCGAGCGCACCGCCGCAGCCCTGCTCGGCAAGATTTCGATGGCTCCGCGCTGGCCGCTAACCGGCGCGGCCCGGCCGCAAGCCGGCCGCGGCCGTGGCCATCGCCGGCGCCGGCCGCGTGCGGGCCGGGATCCGGATCAGCAACAGCAGCGGGATCGTCACGGCGACAATCGTCATCATCGCGGCAAACACGTCGATATAAGCGACCATCGCCGCCTGCCGCGTCACCTCGGCATTGAGCGCCGCCAATCCCGGCGGAGCCGACAGGCTGTAGCGGGCGGCGGCCAGCATATGCGGCTGCATCAGCGGGTTGTCGGGGCGCAGATTCTCGATCAGCCGGGCGTGCACGGTCTGAGTGTTGCGCAGCAGCAGCACCTCGAAAACGGAAATCCCGATGCTGCCGCCAAGATTGCGCATCAGGCTGCGCAGCGCGGTACCCTGGGTCAGGATATGACGCGGCAGATTCGACAACGCCAGCGTGTTGAGCGGCACAAAAGTACAGCCAAGGCCGAATCCCTGCAGCAACCCGGAAGTGATCACCGGCGCCATCCCCATCTGCAGCGAAAATCCGGTCATCTGCCACAGCGACAGCAGCGTCATCAGCAACCCGGAGAAAATGATCAGCCGGTTGTCGACCCGGTTGACCAACCGGCCGACCAGAAACATGGCGGCCATCGTGCCGATGCCGCGCGGCGCGGTGACCAGGCCGGTCGTAAAGACCGGGTAGTTCATCAAGGATTGCAGCATGGTCGGCAGCAGCGCCAGGGTGCCGCTTAGAATGCTGCCGACAAAAAACATCAGTACCGTGCCGACCGCAAAATTCGGGTTTTTCAGCAAATCGCGATTAAGAAACGAGCGATCGTCGGCGGTCGCGGTATGGACCACGAACAGATACCCGGCCACCGCCGCGACAATCGCCTCGACCCAGATCTCGGTCGATCCGAACCAATCCTTGAGCTGTCCGCGGTCGAGCAGCATCTGCAAGGCGCCGACGGCGATGCTCAACGCGCCAAACCCGAAGAAATCGAAGGCCTCACGATGGGTCGGCCGGCTCTCGCGAATGAAGATCAGGATCCCGAGAAACGACAGCACGCCGACCGGCAGGTTGATATAAAAGATCCAGCGCCAGGTGTAATTGTCGGTCAGCCAGCCTCCCAGCATCGGGCCACAGATCGGCCCGAGCATGACCCCGATGCCCCACACCGCGATCGCCTGGCCGTGCCGCTCGGGCGGGTTGATCTGCATCAGCACCGATTGCGACAGCGGCACCAGCCCGGCGCCGCAAATTCCTTGCAGCAGCCGGAAGAGCACCAATTCGCTGAGGCTCGTCGCCCCGCCGCACAGCGCCGAGGCGATCGTAACCCCGCCGACCGAGAGCAGAAACAGCCCCTTGATGCCAAACCGTCCGGCGAGCCAGCCGGTGAGCGGCATCGTGATCGCCGCCGCGACAATGTAAGAAGTCAGGACCCAGGCGATCTGGTCCTGCGCCGCCGACAGGCTGCCCTGGATATGAGGCAAGGCGACGTTGGCGATCGTGTTGTCGACCCCCTGCATGATGGTGGCGAGCATGATCGACGCGGTGATCGCCGTGCGGTTGCCGAGCGGGCTGCTCGCCGTGCTCCTCACGCCGGGATCCCGCCGCCAGGTGCCGATCCGATTGCCTCCGGGACGCCCGCCAAACTCAGTCTCCTCCCTTTCGCTCCGGCAGCGCCGGCGGTTACCGGTTAGTCGGCGAACCATAAGCCATCGCTATCGATTTGCAAAAAATTCGGCGGCGCCGTCTCGGCAGCTCCGGATCGACAATCGGCACCGCGCGCGCGGCTTGCCGGCGTCCGGGCGGCGCCTCACATGGTGTCAGAGGCCCCGGGGTTGCGGGTCGGGCGGCGCCGACGGAAGCGAATGCACGAACAGCAAGCGATGAGCATGGTGGAGGCGCTGGTCGCCCTCGCCGATCCCGCGCTGTGGGCGCGATATTGCCGGCTCGCCGGCGAATTGGCGGGTCATCCCGTGCCGTCCGAACCGGAATTTGCGGTGGGTTCGCTCGAGTGGCAGCGGCGGCATGATCCGGCAGCAACCGGCGCCGCCGGCGGCTTATCGGCATGGCAGGAGCAGGCCGGGCGGGATCGTCTGAGGCAGCGCGGCGCGCCGCCGGCCTTTACCGGCGCCCCATCCCCGTTCGGCGCCTACAGTCAGAAAGCGTTTGACGATTTGCTTGCCAGCCGGCGCGGACCGGCGCCGCTCTTGACCGCAATCGACGCGCTCGAACGCCAACTGGTCGAGGCGTTCGAGACTGCCGGCCGCGACGGACGATTGCGGGCGAGCGGATTTGCCGGCGGGGCGGCGATTGCGATCGAGCCGGCGTGGTTCGGCCGCGTCGAGCTCGATTTCGCGGGGGACCGGCTGCTTCTGCCCGACGGATCGGTGGTCGCCGGGGTGCGGGTGGAATTGCCGCCAATTGCGCGGGTAGCGGCCTCCGTTTCCGGCGGGCGCGAGCGGCGCGCCCATCGGATGCTGCGCGAGGCGCTTCTTCGGCTGTGGGAACGGGGTGCGTTTACCGCCGGAACCGGCAACGAACGGGTGCTCGCGCTGGTTTTGCACGAATTGCAGCTATCGCCGTCCGACCCGCCCTACGGCTTCAAGAGCGCCGAGACGATCCGCAAATTGCGCAAGACGCTGGGCATGTCGCTCTAACGTTTGCAGCTCCGATCAGCAAAGTTCCAAGCTGGCAAGCTTGCGCCTCGCACGCCCTCCGGACCGCGCTATGTCGTGGTCGGATATCGGGACAACAACGCGAGGAAAGCGATGGCGAGTGGGGTGACCGAACGCGTCCGACCAGGCCCGGCCCGTGCTCCCGCAGTGCGCTCGCCGGCGCGCACCGCCCTCTCGGGGGCGATTGCGGCGTTGCGTGCCGCCTCCGGCGAGCTCGCCGCCGCACAGTCGGCGGCAAGCCGGCTTGCGGCAATCCTTGGCGAGGCCGCGCGCCGCGAGGCCGAAATGACGCAATTGCGCGCCGCCGAGGAGAAGAGACTGGGCCGTTGGCTGGCGCAGGACAGTGACGAGCCGCGCCCGCGCAGCGGGGCCGTTATCGCCGCGGCCAAACAGCCTTTGACCGAAATCGCGGAGGATGCGGCCGCTGCGCAAGCGGCGCTTCCGGATGCCGAACAGGCATTTCACCAATGCGCCGCCCGGGTGCGCGAATTGCAGCGCCGCCGCGACGAGGCCGTTTGCATCGCCGCGGTCGAGGCGGCCCGGGATTTTGCTCAAACGCGGCTTTCCACCGCACTTGCCGTCGCGCTCGCCCATGAAGCCGTGCTGCACGGATTGCGCGATGAGTTGCTGCGGCGCGGCAATCGTGCCGATGCCTGGCCTGGCGCGTTGGAGGCCGCGGCGCGGGTCGGCGAGGCGATCCACGCCGCCAAGCGCGCGGCATCGGCGCGGCGCAACGCGGAACCCGCCCTGCGGCTGCTTGCCGCGCTGGTGGATGATCCCGACGCCGAGTTGGCAATCGAGGCGGGCCGATGATCGCCCATCGCCTGATCGCACCGGACGGCCTCGCGCCGACGACAATCGAACTCGCCGGCGGCCAGCAGCTGGTGGTCGCGCCCGACGGCATCGTCGAGATCCCCCATGCCGTGGTGATTCCGGGCGATGCGGGAATTTTCGAGCCGGTCGACCGCGCGGTCGAGACGGCGTGGCTGCGCCAGCTGCTCGACCTCGGTTTCTGCCTGCTGCCGCGCACCGGAAGCAGCGCCGCGCGGCCGTCCTGCGGACGGTATACGGGCGAGATGTTTTTTGACGAGACCCTCGGCCGGCCGCTCTGGTGGTGGCAAGACGCGTGGCGCGACGCCACCGGCGACGCGGTCGCCTGACCGGTGCCAAGCGCCAGATAGCTCCGCTGGTTAGGGGTCGCACGGGAACAGTAGGCGGACCTCCGCGGTTTCGCGTCTGGGCGCGACCGCTATCGGCCGCCACCGGCTGCCGCGAGACCTTTGCCTCTCCTAACCAAAGCTATCCAAGCTCAGGAAATCGATCTTGGTTCGAAATTTGCCAGTTGCGGCGGATCGGAGCGCGCAATTTTCGCCTATAGCGTAACCTAAATGCAAAGGAGTCCCCGTTGCAGTTGATCCGCAACTCAGCCATAATTGGGAGCTATGGGAGTAACGCCTATCGATTTGTATCGGAGCGGAAACAACACGAGTCCCAAGCTGGATAATGTCCGCATTAGCGGCACAAACTCCGATGTTGACACGTTTGTGGATGCAGCGAATACAGTTTGGGTTTTGGCGAACGGGAAGGGCGTGTCAAGTTCGGATGCAATCGATCCGTCATGGAGCGGCAAACCATGGCGATTGCCGATGGGCAGCCCCTTTCCTGATGGGTTGCGGCTATGGGAAGATGACCCAGGGCATTACGTGTGGGAGCCGGCGATGCCAATGCCGCTCGCCAATTACGTGAGTTTTTTGGCGCAGGTAATGCCCCTGTTTGTCAAAGTGTGAGCCGACGGAGGAATGAATGCTGCTATTTTCTCCGGGAGGGCGACAGGTTATCGACGCCGCGGTCGCGCAATTTGAAGACCCTCATGGCCGGGAGGTCTGGCAGCGCTGGGCCGCGCAAAATCCGAGAACGCGGCGAGCTGGCGATCCATGGGACGACGGCGGTCCGCCGTTGCCGCATGAAATAGTCGAAGTCGCGCTTCGGGCACTCGATTGTTTGGCGCGGGCGAAAAGTCTTGCACGCGAGCATCCCAGCTCCGAGGACGAAATTGCCGCCATCGACAATGACCTTAGCCGGATCAAGGCGGTTATTCGCTTGCTGAGGGAGGGGCCGCCAGCGCGATTGCCTATTGTTGCGCGCTGATCCCAGCTGCCCCCGCAGACGCGAGATCTCTGTCGGGCCTCGTTTGCCCTTCGCGCGACCTCTTCTCGCGGTGCCCAAGCTCCGCGGTTTCGCGTATAGAGATAGATCCACGCCGCGAAAGGTCGAACGATGATCACCTTCCCCCGTCCGCGTCCTTTGGTGCTGTGCATCCTCGACGGGTGGGGGGAGCGTGAGGATGGCGCCGACAATGCGATGGCCCGCGCCAACCTGCCGGTTTGGCGGCGGTTGACCCAGCGCTGGCCGCATTGCCGTCTCGAAGCAAGCGAGCATTTTGTCGGCTTGCCCGAT
>JAJPIH010000414.1 GCA_021324875.1 Alphaproteobacteria bacterium | reverse complement strand
CGGCGACCGCAAATTGCCGGACAAAGCGATCGACGTCATTGATGAGACCGGTGCGGCGCAAATGCTGGTGCCCGAGAACCGGCGGCGCAAAACCATCACCGCGCGCGAGGTGGAGGCGGTCATCGCCATGATGGCGCGCATTCCGCCGAAGAGCGTGTCACGTGACGATCGCGAGGTGCTCAAAAACCTTGATCGCGATCTGAAGACGATGGTGTTCGGTCAGGACAGCGCGATCGAGGCGCTGGTTTCGGCCATCAAGCTCGCCCGGGCCGGGTTGCGCGACCCGGAAAAACCGATCGGATCCTATCTGTTGTCGGGGCCCACCGGGGTCGGCAAAACCGAGGTCGCGCGCCAGTTGGCGCGGACGCTCGGCATCGAGATTACCCGCTTTGACATGTCCGAATACATGGAGCGGCATACCGTGTCGCGGCTCATCGGCGCGCCGCCCGGTTATGTCGGCTTCGACCAGGGCGGGCTCTTGACCGACGCGATCGACCAGCATCCCCATTCGGTGCTGCTGCTCGACGAGATCGAAAAGGCCCACCCCGACCTGTTCAACATCCTGTTGCAGGTCATGGATTACGGCAAATTGACCGACCACAACGGCAAGACGGTCGATTTCCGCAATGTCATCCTGATCATGACCACCAATGCCGGGGCGGCGGATTTAGCCAAGCCGGCGATCGGCTTTGGCAGCGGCATCCGCGAAGGCGACGATCAGGAGGCGATCAACCGCATGTTCACGCCGGAGTTCCGCAACCGGCTCGACGCGGTCATTTCGTTCGCGCCGTTGTCGCCCGAGACGATTGGCCGGGTCGTCGACAAATTCATCCTGCAACTCGAAGAACAGCTGGCCGACCGCAATGTCACGATCGAGCTCGAAGCGAGCGCGCGCGCTTGGCTGGCGGAAAAGGGCTACGATCCGCTCTACGGCGCGCGGCCATTGGCGCGGGTGATCCAGGAACACATCAAAAAGCCGCTTGCCGAAGAGCTGCTGTTCGGCCGTCTCGCCAAGGGCGGGATCGTCCGCGTTTGCAAGAAAGCGGATGCCGACGCGCTCGATTTTGCGTTTGAGGAGCGGCCCTCAGCCGCGGCAGACACGAAAGAGCCCGAACTCGTCGAATAACCGCGAGCGGTCACGGCGGCGCCTCGACCGCGCCCGGTCGCCAAGCGGGCGGATTGGCCACCCGCCACCGCGATCGGGGGCGTGACGCGGCGCCGTTTTAGCCGCCCGCCTGAGCGTCTGCGTCGCGCCGCCGCAATTTATTTACCCGGGAGAGGCGGTTCACTCCTCCATTTCGGGGCTGGACGTTTCGGTCCGGCGGAAGGGCGAGAACTCCTCGGCCAAGTATTCAATCTTACGCTCGACCATCTCCCGCTCGCGCGACAGAAATTGCGCGACCGCCCGCCGGAACGCCGGATCGGGGATCCAATGGGCGCTATAGGTCGGCACCGGCAGATAGCCGCGCTTCAATTTATGCGGACCCTGGGCTCCCGCCTCTACGCGTTTCAGCCCGCGTGCGATTGCGAATTCGATCGCTTGATAATAACAGCATTCGAAATGAAGGAATTTATAATCGCCGTAACTGCCCCAATTGCGCCCGTAAATCGCGTCCTTGCCGAGAAGATTTAGCGCTCCGGCAACATACTTGTCGCCATGTCGTGCCATCACCAGCACGATATGATCCGGCATGCGCTCGCCGATCAGACCAAAGAATTTCCGGTTGAGATACGCCTGACCCCATTTCCGGTCAGAGGTCGCCAGGTAAAATCGGTAGAAGGCGTCCCAATGGCGGGGTTCGAGGTCGCCGCCGGTCAGCACCTCGATCTCGAGGCCATCGGCGACCGCCTCTCGTCGTTCCTTGCGGACGGCTTTGCGTTTGCGCGAGGTGAGCGCGGCCAGATAATCGTCAAAATCGCGATAGCCGTCGTTCGTCCAATGGAATTGCTGGCCGACCCGCTGTAAAAACCCGGCCTCGACGAGGGCGTTGGCATCGCCTTCCTCGGGAAACGTGACATGCACCGAGGACAGCTTCCGGCGGTTGCACAGCTAGACCAAGGCTGCAATCAGGTGGCTTCGCGTTTCCGCCGGCGCATCGGGCCGCAGCAACAGGCGCGGACCCGGCACCGGGGTGAATGGAACCGCCGAAATCAGCTTTGGGTAGTAGCGCCCGCCCGCCCGCTCATAAGCGTCGGCCCAGCCATAATCGAACACATATTCACCATAGGAATGCGACTTGGCGTATAGCGGAACGACGCCGCGCACGACGCCATCGGGTCCGACGATCGACAGGTGCTGCGGGGCCCATCCGGTGCGCGGGGAGGCCGAGCCGCTGTCTTCAAGCGCGCTCAAAAATGCATAGGAGACGCTCGGATTGACGTCGCCAGCGCAGGCGTCCCACTCGGCCTGCGGAATTTCGGCAATCGCCGTATGGACCCGAACCGTGATCGGCGAGGCAGCGTCGTTCATAACCCGGACCGGTAGGAATTTGGTAAGCATTGTCCATCGGTTTCGATCTCGCTCATCCGCAGATCTATTGCCATTTCCTCGTCTGCCAACTAACGCTCATCAACCTCAGCATAGGGCCTCGCTCGCCTCTGTCTAGTGCCGCGAAACCGCCTTATTGACCGCCTATCGAGCCCTATCGGCGGTGCTTTTGTCGGGATGCCGTTTACGAAGCGAATGCGTCTCCTCCTATCCCTCTCAATCGCCCTCGGAATGTTCCTGATTGGCGCCGCCGCTGACGCCGAAACCCTCGGCGACCCGCAAATCGGCTTTAGCGCCGAGCGCGTCCTGGTGTTGAACGGCAAAAGCTATATCGGACGAATGTGGAACAATCCCGGCGAGCAGCGCCACGAGCAGCAATTGCCGGCGTTCAAGCCGGTCTTTATCCTGCACGCCGACAGCTCGGTCGCCGACATTCTGCTGCCGCAATTGCACACCGCCGTCGAGCTCAACCTGCCAAAGGTCCTGGCCATCCTCGGACAGCCGGGACTGCTCGGCAAACCGGTTGGAGCGGACACCGTCAACGGTATTCCGACGACCAAATACACAGTCGACAAGACGATCCCCGAGGGCCACCTCGCAGGAACGGTGTGGTTGAGCCACGACGGCATACCGATGCGCTGCGACGGCAGCTACACGAACCGCAAAGGCAAGGTATCCACCGTCCATTGGGAGTTGCGCGACGTGCAATTCGGCACGCAAGACCCCGGCCTGTTTGCGGTCCCGCCGGGTTACGCAAAACTGTCGACCGAGGCCGCCGCAACGCTTCTGGGACTTCACCTCGCCGTCCCGACCAAGCATTGATGTGACGCCCGAAGGCGCGGTAAGCCTGCGGGCGGGTTGAGCTGAGCAAGGCTCGGCGCGGTCCCTTGAAGCGCTTGTGGTAAGCGTTAGATAGGTGGCGGGATGGGAGCCTATTGTCCCGCCTTTGCGGGAAGCGCGGTGAGAAATGCCACTATCGGTTTCAGCCGGTCTCCGGCGTATCATGTCGGGGACGGTGCGGTCGGTTGGGTTCGTTGTTGCCCTGGCCGTCGGACCGCAGGCGCTGGCGGGAGCACCGATCCCGATCATCGGCGGCACCCCGGTAACGAGCGTCGCCGACGTCGTGGCGCGGGTGACGCCGGGTGTCGTCGGGATCTCGGTGCACTCGGAAGTGCAGATGGTCAACCCGCTCGCGCAGGATCCGCTGTTCCGCCAGTTCTTCAACTTTCGCGACCAGCCGATCGAGCGCGAAACCGAGGCGGTCGGGTCCGGTGTGATTGTCGATGCCGCGCGCGGCTATGTGCTGACCAACAGCCATGTCGTCGACAATGCTAAAAAGATCGAGGTCACGACCAAGGATAACCGCCGGTTCACCGCCACTTTGATCGGCCGCGACACCGGCACCGACATCGCCCTGCTGCAGATACCGGCCGACAACCTGACGGCCGTGCCGATCGGAGATTCGAGCCAATTGCGGGTCGGCGATTTCGTGCTGGCGATCGGCAATCCGTTCGGGCTCGGGCAAACCGTCACATCGGGGATTGTCAGCGCGCTTGGTCGGACCGGGCTCGGCATCGAGGGTTACGAGGATTTCATTCAGACCGACGCGTCGATCAACCCGGGCAATTCCGGTGGCGCGCTTGTCAACCTGCAGGGCGCGCTCGTCGGGATCAATACCGCGATCCTGGCGCCCGGCGGCGGCAATATCGGCATCGGGTTCGCGGTGCCGATCAACATGGCGCGCGACGTTATGGAGCAATTGATCCGCTATGGCGAGGTGCGCCATGGACGAATTGGGGTTGCCATCCAGGATCTGACACCGGACCTCGCTCGCGCGCTCGGCACCCGCTACACCGAGGGCGCGCTGGTTGCGCGGGTCGAGCCGGGTTCACCGGCACAGCGTGGCGGCCTACGCTCAGGTGATTTGATCATCGCCGTCAACGGAGCCACGATCCACAATGCTGCCGAGCTCAAGAACCGCGTCGGGCTGGCACAGATCGGCGATACGGTTCAGTTGACTGTCGAACGCGGCGGTGCCGCGCGCACCGTGTCGGTGCGGATCGAACAAGCCACCGCCGCGCGGCAACCCTATCGCGGGCGCTGAGACCCTATGCCCGGCCAGAATCCCTATCAGGTTCTCGGGG
>JAJPIH010000164.1 GCA_021324875.1 Alphaproteobacteria bacterium | reverse complement strand
CGGCTGGCGCCGGCGCTGAACGGGACGATTTGCGCCACAAGGCCGGGATCGACCCCGGCCTTGGCCGCGATCAGCAGCCCTTCGAGGGCGGCGACGAAATTGGTGTAGCCGAGATACTGGGTGACGAGCTTGGCGATCGCCCCCGCCCCGCAAGCGCCGACATAAAAAATGTTTCGGGCAATCGCTTCAAACAGGGGCCGGTAGCGGGCAAAAACTGCTTCCTCGCCGCCGACCATCACGGTCATGCCGGGCGGGCGGCCGCTGACCGGCGCATCGAGCATCGCCGCCCCGGCGCCGTGGCAGGCGGCGGCGACGGCCCGCACCACCTCGAGAGCGTTGGTCGTCAAGTCGATGTAACAGCCGCCGGCCGCGATCCCGGCAAGGATCCCGGTCTCCTCATCCAGCACCGCGCGCTGCATCTCGTCGGGGCCGGGCAGCGAGGTGAAAACGACCTCGCCCGCCGCGGCGGCGGCGCGCGGGCTGGCGGCGATGGCGGCGCCGCGCTCGGCCAGCCTCCGGGTCGCCTCAGGGCGGATGTCGAAGACGGTCAGCATGTGGCCGGCGTCGATCAGACAGCCGGCGATCGGCGTCCCCATCGTACCGGTGCCGACAAAACCGATCTTCATCGCGAATCCTTCCGGGGTTATGGTGTGGGCCGGCTCATTTTCGCACGTCGCGGATCGTCACGCGCGATCGTTGTCGCGAGGAAACGCCAACAGGGCGCCACCCCCGATCTTCATGACCGCCGCTGTTGTGAGTGATTATCTCCAGGGCTCCGGTGTCGACGCCGTCTGCGCACTTCACCATCAGGATTAAACGCGTTTACGAGCCGGCGACGGGGGACGACGGAATGCGCATCCTGGTCGACCGGCTGTGGCCGCGCGGCCTCTCCAAAACCAAAGCGGCAATCGACCACTGGTTCCGCGATCTGGCGCCGAGTACCGAATTGCGCCGGTGGTTTGGCCACGACCCGGAACGGTGGGACGAGTTTCGCCGCCGCTATATCGCCGAGCTGAAGCATCACCAAACACGCCTCGAGGAACTAAGAGGGATGGCGGCGCGGGGGCCGGTGACGCTGGTTTACGCCGCGCGCGACGCAAAGCGTAATGACGCGGTTGTGTTGCGTGACCTGCTGGCCGGCCTCTAGGCAGTCGCGCCTGATCGGCGGCGGCGAACCCGCCGCCGAGACGTGAACAAGCGCCGCGTTAAAGGATGGGCGGCAAGATCGTCTCTTCGACCGGTGGTCGGCGGTCGCCCAGCCCCGTTCAAGAGCGAACCCGATCAGACGGCCAGACCAAAGGTGGCCTGGCACGCCGAGGCTGCGCCTTCGATCCCGGCGGCGAAATGGGCGCGCGCACTCCAGACCATGACGAGAGGCTCGCTTCAACCCCCGCGACGGCGTCGTCTCCGATGCGGCGAGGATGACGAGCCTGTTTCAGAATGGTCGTGCGTGCTGTGAACGTCCGGTTGCCGCCGGGAATCCGTCCGGCTTTGAACACTATCCTCTCGCGCTTCGGTTGCGGCATTGACCGTGCTTTCGGCGAAACCTTCGAGCAGTATCGGTTCGATCTCGATCAAGCTGGCATGGATGTTCCAGTCGCGAATGCCTTCAGCCCGGGCAAACCGCTTTTTGGCGGCCTCGATCGCCCGCTCCGGGGTGTGGGCCCGGCGGATCACGATCGAGCGCTGACAACACCGGAAAAGCCGATTATTTCGCGGTATTTGGTTGAAGAAGCAGACGCGATAACTCGGCATTCGACCGGCTCCCTGCTGCGCTGGCGGAGCTTGCGCCCGGGCCCCGCCTTGGACCTTGATCCAGGTCAAAAATGGCGGAGGGCGGTCTTTTGCGGTGGGCAAGCGCAGCGCGGCGGATCGCGATCGGGGTGTCGAGCTACGCCGCTTTTGGTCTTGGACAGGCGCCGGGCGGCCGAGCCGTCGCCGTCACGCGGCGCGGGCCGGCGGCTCAGTAGATATGCTGACCGCCATTGACCGAGATTTCGGTGGCGGTGACATAGGCCGCGTCGTCGCTGCACAGAAAAAACACCGTGCCGGCGACATCCGCTGGCACCCCGAACCGATGGAGCGGGATGCGCGGCAGCAGCGTGGTTGTTTCCGGCGACAGCATCGCGGTCTCGATCTCGCCCGGCGCCACCGCGTTGACGCGCACGCCGAGCTTGGCGAAATCATGCGCCATTTCGCGGGTCAGCGCCGACAACGCCGCCTTCGAGGTGGCGTAGGCCGAGCCGGCAAACGGGTGGACGACATGCCCGGCGATCGAGGTGATATTGACGACCGCCCCTTTGCCTCGTGCGAGTTCTGCGGCAAAGGCGCGCGACAGCATCAGCGGCACAAAAAAGTTAAGGTGAAAGACGCGATGCCAGTCCTCGAGATCGCCGTTCAAGGTGCCCAATCGCTCGCGAGTCGGGGATTTCGGCGATACCCCGGCGTTGTTGACCAGCGCATGCAGCGTCCCGCCGATGTGCTCCTTGGCCTCGGCGACAAAGCGGTCGAGATCGGCGGTCTCGCCGAGATCGGCGGTGATGTGGTGGCTCCAATTGGGGTCGCGCTTGCATTCGGGCGGCACCTCCTCCCGCGAGCAGGTGATGATGCGCCAGCCGGCGTCGCTAAAGCGCTTGACGGTCGCGTGTCCGATGCCGCGGCTGGCGCCGGTCAGCAGCAGCACCCGCCGGTCGGGCTTCATCGCACCGACGCCCGCCGCGGGAAATTGGAGCGCGGCTCTTCGATCCCTTCCGGGTCCTGGTGGATGATGATCTCGGCGCCGGGATAGGCGGCGCGCAGCTTGGCTTCGACTTCGTCGGAGATCTGGTGGGCGCGTTTCAGAGTCATCTCGCCGCTCATTTCGATGTGGATCTGAATAAAAGTGGTGGGTCCGGCGACCCGTGTCCGCAAATCATGCGCCGCGGCGACATCGGGATGGGATTGGGCGATGGCGCGGATGCTCTCGCGCTCGTCGTCGGACATTTCCTGGTCCATCAGCTGGGTCAGCGACAACCGCGCCAAGCCGACCGCCGAGATGATGATCCACACCCCGATCGCGGCGCCAAACAGCGGGTCGAAGACCTGCAGATGCGGCACCGCGCCGAGAACCAGCGCCGCGATGACGCCCAGATTGAGGATCACATCGCCGCGATAATGCAGCTCATCGGCGCGGACCGCGATCGAGCCGGTATGCCGTACCACCTTGCGCTGATAGAGCACCAGCGCGACCGTCATGACGATCGAGAATATGACAACGGCAATGCCAGCCGGGGGGTTGGCGACGGGCGTCGGGTGGACCAAGCGGCGCACCGCTTCGGCCAGCAATGCCAAGGCGCTGCCGGTGATAAAGGCCGATTGGGCGAGCACCGCCAGCGGCTCCGCCTTGCCGTGACCAAAGCGATGCTCGCGGTCGGGCGTCATCAACGCCTGGCGCACCGCGAAAAGATTGATCAGGGAGGAGACGGCGTCGAGTAGCGAGTCGATAACGCTCGACAACAGCGCCACCGAACCGGTGGCGAGCCAAGCGCCAAACTTGACCGCGATCAGAACGCAGGCGACCGTGACCGAGGCATAGGTCGCGCGCCGTCTCAGGCGCTCGGCTGCGGGCCCGGAAGTCAGGGGAACAGCCGCTCGCATTGCCATGCGCCGTTCACCCGCACATAGAGCCAGCGGTCATGCAGGCGAAACGGGCGCTCCTGCCAGAATTCGACGCGGTGCGGGACGACCCGGTAGCCCGACCAGAATGGCGGCCGCGGTATCTCGCCGTCACCGAAGCGGCGGGTAAAGGCGGCCACGCGGTCCTCGAGGGCTGCCCGGCTGGCGAGCGGGCGCGACTGGTCCGAAGCCCAGGCGCCGATGCGGCTGTCGCGCGGCCGGGTCGCAAAATAAGCGTCGGCTTCGGCGGCCGTGACCGCTTCGACGGCGCCCTCGAACCGAACCTGGCGCCGCGACGACCGCCAGAAAAAGCACAGCGCAGCGTGCGGGTTGCCGGCCAGCTCCCGCGCCTTGCGGCTTTCGAGATTGGTGTAGAACACCAGGCCGCGGTCGTCGCAGCCCTTGAGCAGCACCGCCCGCGCCGAAGGGCGACCGTCCGCGCCGACCGTGGCGAGAACCATTGCATTGGCGTCGCTCTCCGCCGCCAGCGCCTCGCCATACCAGCGCTCGAACAGCGGGAGCGGTTCCCGCTCGCTGATCTCGTCCATCCCCTGTCACCTCTCGACTGCGACCCGGTTCGCCGCCCGCCGCCGCGACGGGGCCTCCGCGGGCGGCGGTTGATCCGCGCCGGGTCCTTCTTCCGCCGTTGCCAGCAGGGCGGCGATCGTCATTCCCGCCGCCGCCGCTTCGGCATCGACGATGCGCCTGACGGCCGGCTCGATCTGCCGCTGCCACGGCGCCGCCGCGTTGCCAAGCCAGCTCCCGGCAAAGGGCAGATGCAACGCATCATAAAGGTCGCGCAAGGTCGCGGTCTCGGGGTTCCATGACAGCACCCAGCTCCCGGATTGAGTGTGCGCAACAAAGCCGGCCGCGGCCAGCGGCTCGAGATGCTCATCGATGACCGTGCTTGCGATCCCGAGCTCGTTGGCCAGCGCCTGGGTGGTCAGCGACGCGCCCCTGCGCTGCGCCCGGTTCAACGCCGCCAGCAGCGCCAAGCTCAGCCCCAGCCGCACACCGCCGCCGGGGCCCGAACCGATCCGTTCGTCGATGCGCCACAGCGGCAGCGCCGCCGCCACTTCCGCCCCGAACAACACGGCCAACCACGAAACATACATCCACAGCAGAAAGATCGGGATTGCCGACAGCGCGCCATAAACCGTCTGGTAATAGGACATCGCTCCGATATAAATCGTGAAACCGATCTTCAAGATCTCGATCGCGATGGTCGCCATCAGCGCGCCGCGCGCGGCGTCGCGCAGCCGCACCAGGCAGTTCGGGATCAGCCAATAAAGCAAGCTCAGGGCGAAAAATTCGAGCAGCGCCGGGATTGCGCGCGCGACGCCGTGCAGCCAACTGCTGGTCAGCCACTCGAGGGCCTGTGCGCCAAAGCCCGCGCGTCGCGCCGCGATTTCGAAATAGGTCGACAGCGACAGGCTGAGCCCGATCAGTAACGGTCCGAGCGTGATCAGCGCCCAATAGGCAAGAACGCGCTGGCCCCATGGCCGCGGCGCCGTCACCCGCCAGATCAGGTTTAGCTGGTCTTCGACCGTGGCCAGCAGCAGCACCCCGGTGGCGGTGATGCCGACGACGCCAATCGCTGTCGTCTGGGCGGCCGAGTTGGCAAAGGCACGAAACCACCACCCCGCCTGCTCGCCAATCGACGGCACGAAATATTTGAATACCAGAGCAAGAATCTGGTCGTGCAGCTGGCTAAAGACCGGCAGCACCGACAACGTGCCGAGCGCGATCACCGCCAGCGGCACCAGCGAAACAAGGGCGGCATAGCTCAACGCCCCGCACGCGGCAAAGCAGCCGTCGGCATTGAACCGGCGCAACGTGTAAAGCGTAAAAGCGACGGCGTCCGGTGCGGCGCCGCGCAGCCCGCCGCGCACATGATCGGGGCGTTTTTCCGCCTCTGCCGACATCTGACGACCCTCGCGCTGTGGTATCTGGTAAACGGGTCGGCGGCGAGCAATTATCTCGCGCCCGCCCGAGCGGCGTGGACCGCCGCGGCGGGGCGGCCTTGGCCCTCGCGAAAGCCTCTGTATAGGATGGTTGCGAAACGAAAACGGGGATCACCATGCCGCTGATGGCGGGAAAACAGGGGCTGATCATGGGCGTCGCCAATGAGCGCTCGATCGCCTGGGGAATAGCAAAGGTGCTGCATGCCCATGGCGCCACGCTCGCCTTCACTTATCAGGGTGAGGCGCTGGGCAAAAGAGTGCGGCCGCTGGCGCAGAGCCTCGACAGCGATTTTGTCGTCGAAGCCGACGTCGCTTCCGAAGAAAGCCTCGATTCGCTGTTCGACATGATCGCCCGGCGGTGGGAGCGTCTTGATTTTCTGGTTCACGCCATCGCCTTTTCCGACAAGGAGGAGCTCAAAGGCAAATATCTCAATACAAAACGGGCCAATTTTTTGCGGACGCTGGAGATCTCCTGCTATTCGTTCACCGATCTCTGCCGGCGCGCGGCACCGTTGATGACCGCTGGCGGCAGTCTGTTGACCATGACCTATTCCGGCGCCGAGCGGGTGATGCCGCACTATAATGTCATGGGGGTCGCCAAGGCCGCGCTTGAGGCGAGCGTGCGCTATCTCGCGGTCGATCTCGGCGGTGACAATATCCGGGTCAATGCGATTTCGGCCGGCCCGATCAAGACCTTGGCGGCATCGGGCATCGGTGATTTCCGCTACATTCTGAAATGGAACCAACTCAATTCGCCGCTCAAACGCAACGTCACGATCGAGGATGTCGGCGGCGGCGCGCTGTATCTGCTGAGCGATCTGTCGGCCGGGGTCAGTGGCGAGATCCATCACATCGATTGTGGCTATCACGTGGTCGGCATGAAGGCCGTCGACGCCCCCGACATCTCGGTGGTGTGCGCCCCGTACGTCGCGATGCCCGCGCCACCGCCGGCAATGCTAACATGATCCTTGCTGCCGGCCGGTTCCGGACCCCTGACCGACCGACCGGCGGCAAATGCGGCGTGGGCACGAAGGGCTGATCGCAGGCTGGGGCAGGTGGGATCATGGCCGGCAATTCATTCGGAACCCTGTTCCGCTTCACGACCTGGGGTGAAAGCCACGGCCCGGCGATCGGCGTGGTGGTGGACGGGGTGCCGCCCCGCTTGCCGCTCGCCGAGCCGGATATTCAACGCTGGCTCGACAAACGTAAGCCCGGACAGTCGCGGTTTACGACCCAGCGCCGTGAGGACGATTTGGTTCGCATTCTGAGCGGCGTGTTTGACGGGGTCACCACCGGCACCCCGATCCAATTGCTGATCGAAAACACCGACCAGCGCTCAAAGGACTACCGCAACAGCGCCGATCGCTTTCGCCCCGGTCACGCCGACTACACCTATTGGAAGAAATACGGGGTGCGCGATTATCGCGGCGGCGGCCGGGCCTCGGCCCGCGAGACCGCCTCGCGCGTGGCGGCGGGCGCGGTCGCGCGCGCGATCCTCGGGCCGGGGATCACGATCCGCGGCGCCCTGATCCAGATCGGGCCGCACCGGATCGACCGCGACCGCTGGGACTGGCAGGCCGTCGAGGAAAACCCGTTCTGGTGCCCGGATGCGGCGATGGTGCCGGTGTGGACGGATTACCTCGATGGCGTGCGCAAAGCCGGCTCGTCGGCTGGAGCGGTGATCGAAGTCGTCGCCGGCGGCGTTCCGGCCGGTCTTGGCGAGCCGATCTACGACAAGCTCGACGGCGATTTGGCGCGCGCCCTGATGACCATCAACGCGGTCAAGGGGGTTGAGATCGGCGCCGGTTTCGCCGCGGCCGCGCTCCGCGGCGAGGAGAATGCCGACGAAATGCGGATCCGCAACGGCCGCGTGGCCTTTTTGTCGAACCATGCCGGCGGCATCCTCGGCGGCATTTCGACCGGCCAGGACATCGTCGTGCGCTTTGCGGTCAAGGCGACCAGTTCGATCCCGACCCCGCTGCGCAGCGTCGACACCGAGGGCAACGAGGTCGAGATCGCCACCCACGGGCGTCATGACCCGTGTGTCGGCATTCGCGCCGTGCCGGTTGGCGAGGCGATGGTTGCCTGCGTGCTCGCCGACCATCTCCTGCGTCACCGCGCCCTCGGCGGCGACGTGTAGCAATGCGGCGGTTTGCGGTCGGCTTTCTCGCCGCGATCGGGCTGCTGACAATCCTGCTGTTGGCCGCGGCCGTCGTCGCTGCGATCCGGCTCGAGCGGGCCCGG
>JAJPIH010000350.1 GCA_021324875.1 Alphaproteobacteria bacterium | reverse complement strand
CGACGAGCCGGCTGTGCGGCCAACCCGTCGCCCCGCCTGCCGCATCCCGCGCACAACGCGCCCGAGGCTCCTGTTATCACGCCCAAGATCTCATAACGCCGTGAGTGCGGGTCACTTTTGTTTTCAGGACCTGCTGAACGGGGACGCAGTGGATCGTGGCGCCTCAATCGCCTCGCCTGTCTGCAGAACGCGCGAACCCGCCGCTCGCGCCGATCAGGTCAATGCGGCCGCCCGCGCCGGCTCGGTCGCCGCCGCCGAGCGTTCCTTTGCCGGCTCTTTGATGCGGAACCAGGCGACGTAAAGAGCCGGCAGGAACAGCAAGGTCAACAGGGTCGCGACAATCAGCTCACCGATGATCGCGTAAGCCATCGGCCCCCAGAAGACCTCGGACGCGATCGGGATCATGCCGAGCGAGGCGGCGGCTGCGGTCAATACGATCGGCCGCAAGCGGTTTGTCGTCGCGTCGATCACCGCATCCCAGGGGTGCAATCCCCTGGCCATGTCCATGTCGATCTGATCGACCAGGATCACCGAATTGCGGATGATCATGCCGCTCAGCGCAATGATTCCGAGGATGGCGACAAACCCCATCGGCGTGCCGGTCGGCAACAGGGCCGCAACGACGCCGATCAGACCCAGCGGGGCGACGCTGATCACCAAAAACACCTTTTGAAAGCTTTGCAGCTGGACCATCAGAATGATCAGCATCAATATGACCATCAGCGGAAACACAGCCACGATCGAGTTGAGCCCCTTGGCGCTTTCCTCGATGGTGCCGCCCGCCTCGATCGTGTAATCCGCCGGCAGTTTGCGGGCCACTTCGGCGATCGCCGGCGCCAGCTGCTTATTGACCGTTTTTGCTTCTATGCCCGGCACGACATCGGCCTGAACCGTGATGGTCTGCAGCAGATTGCGGCGCCAGATCACCGGCTGTTCCAACCCGTATTGGATGCCGGCGACCTGGCTCAGCGGGACGGTCTTGCCGTTATCCAGCGCAACTTGCAGATTTTTCAGGGTCTGTAGCGAGGCACGTTGTTCCGCGGTTGCCCGCGCCATAAGATCGGTCAAATAGATCGAGTCGCGGACCTCGGTGACGACCATGCCGCTGGTAACCGCATTCAAGGCTTCGGCAAGCGATTTGGAGCTGACCCCGAGTTGACGCACCCGGTCCTGATCGACCTGGATGCGCAGGCTCTTCATCGGCTCGTTCCAATCGAAATTGATAAGTCGCGTATTCGGGTTCTGCCCGATCGTTTGCGCGACCCGAAACGCCGCGTCGCGGACACCTTGCGAGGTTGCGCCGCTGACGCGATATTGCAGCGGCCATCCGACCGGCGGTCCCAATTCGAGCGCCGAAATCCGGCTGTTGAGATTGGCAAACTTGCTGTCGAGCGCTTTTTGCAGGCGGGCGCGGACGACCTCGCGCGCCTTGATCCCCTTGGTGACGACCACCGCCTCGGCGAAGTAATCGTTGGCCAGCTGAACGTTCAGCGGCAGATAAAAACGAACCGCACCTTGCCCGACATAAAAGCTGTAATGATCGATGTCGGGGGCGCCCTTCAGCAAGCCCTCGAACCGCTCGACCTCATGCTCGGTGGCGTAAATCGAAGCGTCTTGCGGGAGGTTGAGATCGACGATCAGCTCCGGCCGGTCTGAAGCCGGGAAGAACTGTTGCTGGATGAGGCCGTAGCCATAAAGAGAGGCGGCGAACAGCGCCGCAGTCACGGCGATGACCAGCCAGCGGGCGCGCATGCAGAAGATCAGTGCGGCGCGGAACAGGCGCATAAAGCGGCCGGGTTCGGTATGGTCTTCGCCGTGGGATTTCATGGTTTTTGGCAGTATCGTGACGCCGATCACCGGGGCAAACAGCACCGCGACAATCCACGAGGCCAACAGGGCAACCGCGATCACCGCAAACAGCGAATAGCAATATTCGCCGGCGCCGCTTTTCGCAAAGCCGATCGGCACAAAGCCGGCGACCGTGACCAGGGTTCCGGTCAACATCGGAAATGCCGTCGTCGTCCAGGCATGCGTCGCCGCGTGCTCGCGATCAACGCCCAATTCCAGTTGGCTCACCATCATTTCGATCGTGATCATCGCGTCGTCGACCAGGAGGCCGAGGGCGATGATCAGGGCGCCCAACGAAATGCGCTGCAAGCTGATGCCGGAATATTCCATGTAGACAAAGACCATGCCGAGCACGAGCGGGATCGAGCAGGCGACGACAACCCCGGCCCGCACGCCAAGGCTCAGGAAGCTGACGCCGAGTACGATCGCAATCGCTTCCCACAAAGCCTTGGTGAAACCGCCCACGGCCTCCTCGACGACGACCGACTGATCGGCGACCAGATGCGGCTCGATGCCGATCGGCAGCTTCGCGGTGATCTCCGCCATCTTGTGCGCTACGGCCTCGCCAAACACGAGGTTGTTGCCGCCCTGTGCCATCGAGATCGCGAGGCCAATCGCCGGCTCGCCGTTAAATCGGAACATTGGTTGCGGCGGATCGGCATAGCCTTTTCTGATTGTCGCCACATCGGCGAGCCGGAAGAATTTGCCGTTGGCGAAGAAATTCACATGCCTTAGATCGTCAACTGAGCTGAACGCGCCGGAAACGCGTATCGAGAATTTCTGCACGCCGGTATGGACGACGCCGGAGGGTGTAACCGCGTTTTGCTCCTGCAAGCTCGAGATCACCTGGTCGCGACTGACGCCGAGCCCGGCGAGCTGGCGGGTATCGAATTCGAGATAGAATTTTTGGTCCTGGGCTCCGATCAGCTGCGCCTTCGCCGCATTCTTGATGGTCAGCACCTGTGTGCGAATTTTTTCGACATAGTCGCGCAGCTCGCGCTGGCTGAAGCCATTGGCCGTGAACGCATAAATGATGCCGAAGACGTCGCCGAATTCGTCATTGAAATAGGGCCCGAGCACGCCTTGCGGCAAACTCCTCTTGATGTCGGCGACCTTTTTGCGCACCTGGTACCAGATATCGGGAATTGCATCTTTCAGCGTGCTGTCGAGAACATTGACATAGATTGTGGAGATTCCGGGTTTGGTTTCACTCTTCAAATAGTAGAGCGATGGCGTTTCCTGCAATTTCTTTTCGATCCGGTCGGTGATCTGCAGCATCGTGTCGTCGATCGTGGCGCCCGGCCAATAGGTCTGCACGATCATCGTTTTGATCGAAAACGACGGGTCTTCCTCGCGCCCGAGTTCGGCATAGGAAAGGACACCGGCGACGATAAACAACAGCATAAAAAACCAGACAAACGGTCGATGGTTGATCGCCCATTCAGAGAGATGGAAGCGCTTCATTGGGGGGCGTCGCCCTCGGCCAGACTAACCTTCTGGCCGGGAAGTAATTTTTGCACGCCGGCGGTGACCACGACGTCACCTTGGTCAAGGCCGCTGCCGACGACGACCCAATCGCCCTGGTAGCGATCGACAGCGATCTGTTTCAGCTGCACCGTGTGGTCTTTTTCGACGAGCCAGACCGCCGCCTTTCCGTCTTTTTGGAATAGGGCGCTGCCGGGGATCGTGACGGTCCGGGCTTGATCGAGCGTCACGGTGCCGACGACATTGGCGCCGAGCCGCATTTGCGGCGGCGCATCGGGGAGCGAGACGCGCACCGTGTAAGTCCGGGTTGCCGGATCGGCCTGCGGCGAGACATAGCGAACCGTGCCGGCGGCCGTTACATCGGGGTTGCTGACCAGGTGGACCATCACGGTAGGGTTTTTGGGCGGCTTCTTGAACGCCCCCTCGGCGATATTGAACACCGCCTCGCGCTCCCCCGGCCGCGCCAGGCGGACGACCATTTGTCCGGCGCTCACCACCTGGCCCGCATCGGCTCCGACCGCGGTGACGACGCCGTCATTGTCGGCCCTGAGTTCGGTGTAGCCGAGATTTTCACTGGCCTGAACCTGCCTGGCGCGGGTGGCGTCGAGCTGTGCCGTTGCGGTCTTAAAGGTCTTCAGCGCCTGATCGTATTTGACCCGGGTTGTGTGGCCGTTCTTCAGCAATTCGCGCTGCCGCGCTTCCTGCGCCTGGCTGCGGGTCACCTCGGCTTGCGCGGCGGCGACCTCGGATTTCGCGACTTCGAAATCCTGTCGATATTGCTGCGGATCGAGCCGGGCGATCAAAACGCCTTGTTTGACCGCGGTGCCGACATCGACTGGCCGCTCGAGGATCTTGCCATTGACCCGAAACCCGATATCGGCCTGGTAACGCGGCTGGATCTCTCCGGTCAGCGACAGCGTTTCGTCCGATTTACGGAATTCGACAGTCACCGCCCGCACAGGCCGGATGGATTGCGCCGCAGCCTTGTCTTCTTTATGGCAGGCCGCCAAGACCGCCAGCAAAATGAGAGCACCACCCGCCCCCAAAGAACGGGTCAGCAAGCCAGTCGAACGCTTTCCGGCAACGCTGGTTCCACGCATCATCGGCAACTTACCCGGTCTGGACAAGGGTAGTGTATAGGGGTGAATGTAGGATGTGACATGCCGCCCGCGGGCGGGGTGCCAATGATCAATAGCCGGTCGGGTAATACTGATAGGGCGGCGGCGGCGGATAATAGGTCGGGGGTGCGGTGGCGGCACTGGTCGCCAACGCCGCCACACCGGCGCCGACTGCGACGCCGGCGGCGACACCGCCCCAGTTGGGCCCGTAATAGCCACCGCCGCCGCTGACCGCCACATTGCGATTGACATTGACGTTGCCGCTGACATTGCGGTTGGCCGCGACATTGCGGTTTGCTGCGGCATTGCGATTGCCTGATATGTCGCGTTGAAAGTTGCCGCTGTTGAAATTGCCCCGGTTGACGCTGCCGCCGCCCCGGTTAACCCCGCCGCCCCGGTTGACCCCGCCGCCACGGCCGCCACCACCGCCGCGGCCGCCGCCACCACGCTGAACCAGCACCAAAGGTGCGCCTTTTCCGGCATCGATCCCGGCAGCGCGATCGAAACTCCCGATCTTGCCCCAGCCGGATGACGGAGCCGCCGCTGCGTGCGCGGCCACCAGCACGATGGGCACGACGTAGATCAAAAGCGTTTTCATCGCCGGGGACCTTACTTTTCGAGGTATTTGGCTTGGATCTGTTTCCAGCCTTCCATCGCCTGGCCGCAGCCAGCCTTGTCGAATGGACGCCCAGAACCGTAGCCGAGGGCGCCTGTAAAGGTGAAAGCGGCCTTAAGTCCAAAATGGATCGCGATCAAATTCGCCAAGTCCATTGCTCGCGAGATCTGCTCCTGCCGATTTGCATCGGCCGAGCATTCGACCACTTGGCCGGCCATTACGCCGACCCGACGCAACCCATCGAGAAAGCCCGGACTATCAGCAGGCGGCGTCGGCACGCCCGGCGCGGGTGCGGCAGGGGTGGTCGCGGGGTTCTCGGCCCAGGCTGGGCCGGCTAACGTCAAAGAAGCCAGCGCCAATATGATGGCCCACCGTTGATATAGTCGCATTCTGTTTGCCCTTTCTGCGCTTCTTGGCAGAAATGATCAGAAGGACGGGAGGTCAGCCGTTCCGATCGGCGCCGATCGCCAGTAATCGCGCCTTAGCTAGGGCTCTTCCCGGTCGCCCCTTTCCGCTGCCAGATCGCGTTATAGACGCAAGCGCCGGCGGTTTGGCCTCTGAGTACATAATAGGGATCTATTTGTCCCACGAATGTCTGGCCGGCCGGCGCCTGCATTCTCACATAGCCTTGCGGCGTTACGTATCCCTGATAGGTGAGGTCGAGCGCGGCGAAACGCGCCTCGCCGTTTT
>JAJPIH010000340.1 GCA_021324875.1 Alphaproteobacteria bacterium | reverse complement strand
GTCACCGCCCGCCGGTCTGGGCCCAAAGGCTCGACATTCGCCGCCGCGGTCGGTCGCGCTCGGTGTCAATTGACGGTCGTGATCGCGACCCGGTTTTGCGCCCAAGCTTCCTCGTTTGACCCCGGAACCACCGGCCGGTCCTTGCCATAGCTGATCGTCGATATGCGCGAGGCCGGAATCCCGGCCGCGACCAGCACCTGTTTGGCGGCGTTGGCGCGACGCTCGCCCAGGGCGAGGTTGTATTCGCGCGTGCCGCGCTCGTCGCAATGCCCCTCGATCGTAACCGTGACATTCGGATAACGCTGCAGCCATTGCGCCTGACGCTCGAGCGTCTGCTGCGCCTCCGGGCTGATATCCGAACGGTCGAAGGCAAAAAATACGCGGTCGCCGGCGGTCTGGGCGAGATCCTGCTGCGATCCCGGTACCGCTGCGCCCATGCCCACCCCTCCCGGTCCGCCGGCACCGGCGCCGGCGCCGGCACCCGGCGGCGGCTGGGTTTGCGGGGTGCTGCTGCACGCGGCGAGAAATAACGCGCCCGACAGCAAGCAGGCCACAGCGAACGCTCTTGAATGCATTGTATGTCCCCCTCGACAAAACCTGACAATGACGGCGCCGCTTTCAGCGCAGCAATGGCGACCACGCCGGGTCCGAGGCCGGGCCGGGCGTCGGCACGTCGCGCTGGTTGTAGCCGGTCAGATCGATCGTCTGCAGATGCGGTGAACCGCCATAGCCTCTGGAATCCGACGGCCCCTCGGTAAAGTACATCAGCACCCGCCCGTTTGGCGCCCAGGTCGGCCCCTCGACCAGAAACCCTTGCGTCAAAAGCCGCTCGCCCGAACCATCCGGGTGCATGACGCCGATGTAAAACGAGCTGCCGCTGATCTTGGTGAAGGCGATCAGGTCGCCACGCGGCGACCATACCGGCGTGCCGTATTTGCCTGAACCAAAGCTGATCCGATGCGCGCCGCCGCCGCTGGCATCCATCACATAGAGTTGCTGCGAGCCGCCGCGATCGGAATTGAAGACAATCTGGCGGCCGTCGGGCGAATAGCAGGGCGAGGTGTCGATGGCGTCGTCGCTGGTCAGGCGGGTGGCGTTGTGCGTGCGCAAATCGAAGACATAGATGTTGCTGGCGCCGTTGACCGCGCGGCTGAAGATGACCCGGTTGCCGCCTGGCGAAAAGCGTGGCGCGAAGGTCATCCCCGGAAAGTCGCCCAGAGCCTCTTGTTGTCCGCTGTCGATGTTCAACAGATAGACCCGCGGTTTCTTGCCGGCAAACGACAGATAGGTGATTTCCTGGGCGCTTGGCGAAAAGCGCGGGGTCAGCACCAGCGCCCGGCCGTCGGTCAGATAGCGGTTGTTGGCGCCGTCCTGGTCCATGATCGCCAGGCGCTTGATCCGGTTCTGCTCAGGGCCGGACTCGGCGACATAGACGATGCGGGTGTCGAAATAGCCGTCCTCGCCGGTGATGCGCTTGTAGATTTCGTCGGCGATGATATGGGCGATGCGCCGCCAGTTCTGGCTGGTCGTGGTGTAGCCATAGCCGGTCAGCTGTTGCTCGGCGTCGACGTCCCACAAGCGGAACTGGACTCCAAGCCGCCCGTCGGCCTGGGTCTGGACCGTTCCGGTGACCAGCGCCTGGGCGTTGATCTGGCGCCAGTCGGCAAACCGCGGGGCGGTGTTGTCGGTGACCGAGACGTTCTGGATAAAACTGCGTGGATCGATCGGCCGGAACAACCCCGAGCGCTCGAGATCGGCGGAAATGACCCCGGCGATGTTGCTGCCGGCGGCGCCGTCACCGCTGGCGCCGGCAAAGGCGGGGATCGCGATCGGCATCGGTTGTACCTGGCCGCTGGTGATGTCGAGGCGCAATTCGGCCCGCGCCGAGGACGCCAAGCACAGCGCCGATGCAAGCACGCCGAACACCCCGCCAAGCGCGGCGAGGAAGCTTTTTCTCATAGGACGTCCTTCGGGCTGAATGCGACGATCATGTCCTTCCAGATCTCGAATTTGTCCGGCGGCAGATGCAGCGGCCGGCACAACGGGTTGAAGAACGCCCGCCGGGCACTCTCGGCCGCGGCGCGGAAGAACGGGTCGGCCGCGGCGCGCGCCTGATCGACGATGATGGCCTGCTGGACGTTGCCGTCGGGCTGCACGATGACCCGGATTTCGACGACGAGGTCGCGCGCATCGCGGGCGCCGGCGGGGATGTTCCAGCAGCGCGAGATCTGTTCGCGCACCATGTCCATCTCGCTGGCGCTCAGCTGACCGCCGAGCGGGGCGTGCGGCTGCGCCGAAGCCCTGCCGCCGGCGGTGCTGACCGCCTGCGTGGGCGCTTCGGGTGAGGGCGGCGTATCCTCGGCGGCGAGGTTGCGCAACAACGCATCGAATTGGCCGGGGCTGTATTTCTTCGCCTCGACCCGGGCTTCGTTGCGCGCCAGTTCGGGCGCCGGGGCCGGGGTCGGCTTGGCCGCGGCCGGAACCGGCGGTTTGGGCGGCGGCGGCGGTGGGGCCGGCTTTTCCGCGGGCAGCGGCGGCGGCGGTGGCAGGGCCGCCTGCTTGGGCGGCTCGGCGGTCGGGGCGGCCGGAGCCGGCGGCTGCGGCTTTTCCTCAGGCGGCGCCGGCGCCGGCGGTTGCGGTGCGGCGGCGGCCGCGGGCGGCGGGGCCGGCTTGGGCGGGGTGGGTTGCGGCGCCGGCTTTTCCGCGGGCGGCCCGGGCAACGGCGGGTCGAGCTTGGCGGTTTGCTCGGGCATGTTGGGATTGGGATGGGTGGCCCGGGTTTCGGGGCCCATCGTCACCAGCTGGACCGCAATCGGCATCTCAGTCGGGGTCGGTGGGTGGAACAGGGTCGGCAATCCCAGGACCAGAACCGTGCCGATCACGAGGTGCAGCGCCGCCGAGAGGGCAAGACCGCGGCCGCCGATCCCGTCCGGCATCGGCGGCGGGAAATCCACTTCCGGGAGCGGAACCGGCTCTGCCGCGGCAAGGCTCATACGTCGCACACCGGGCGTAGCCGCGCGTCAATGGTTGGTCGCCAGCGCCGGCGCGGCCGGAAGCGTGTTGGCGGCGGCCTTGGCCGGCAGGCCTTTCGGGGATTGCGCAATCAGCGACACCTTGCGGTAGCCGGCGGCGCTGATCAGGCTCATCACTTCGAGCACGCGGCCGTAATCAATCGATTTGTCGGCTCGCACGTAAACCAGCGCGTCGGGGTTTTCGCCGGTAATCGCCTGCAATCGCGGCACCAGCGCGTCGGACGAAACGTCGGTGTCTTGGATGAAGATCCGGCCCTCGCCGTTGATCGAGATGACCAGCGGCTCTTTGGGGTCGGTGATCGGCGGCGCCTGGGTCTGCGGCAGATCGACCGGCACACCGACGGTCAACAGCGGGGCGGCGACCATAAAAACGACAAGCAGCACCAGCATGACATCGACGAGCGGCGTCACATTGATCTCGGCCATCGGCCGATAGCGGCCGCGCCAGCGTGTGTCGCCGCGCAGGATTGGCGCCGCCACGGTCAGGACCTTTCGTCGAGCTGGCGCGACAAGATGGCGCTGAATTCGGAGGCGAACGCCTCGAGCCGGCCGGCATAACGCCCGAAATCGGTGGCGAGCTTGTTGTAGGCGATGACCGCCGGGATCGCCGCGACCAGCCCCAAGGCGGTGGCGAATAACGATTCGGCAATGCCCGGCGCGACCACCGCAAGGCTGGTGTTTTTCGAGGCGGCGATCGACTGGAAGCTGTCCATGATCCCCCACACCGTGCCGAACAGCCCGACAAAGGGGGCCGTCGCCCCGACCGTGGCGAGAAACGCCATGAACCGCTCCACCCGCTCCATCTCGCGGCCCACCGTCACATTCATGACCCGCTCGATGCGCTGCTGCAGGCTGGCGCGCATGATCGCGGTGCCGAGCAGGCCCCTGGCGGCGCTGCGCCGCCACTCACGCATCGCGGCCGAGAACACCGCCGTCATCGGGTCGGGCGGGCGTTGTCCGACCCGCTCGTAAAGATCGTCGAGCGATCCCCCCGACCAGAAGCTCTCCTCGAAATTCGCCGCCGCATGCCGCAGGCGGCGCAACCGGATCACCTTGTCGAAGATGATCGCCCACGACCAGAACGATGCGCACAACAAGATCAGCATGACGACTTTGACAATCGCGTCGGATTGCAGAAACAGGGCGACGATCGACAGGTCATGAGGTACCGGACCGGCGAGCGGCAGTGATTGAACCGCGGAAGTCGGCTGCATCGTTTGAAGCTTTTATGGCGTCTTTTGGACGATGTTCGGGGTCATGGTGTTTCATCGCCGGCCGCGGTGGAGGTGGCGCCGGCGAGCAAATCGAGCTGGGCAGGCACCGCGGCCGGCATCGGCAGGTCGAGATGGCGAAAGGCGAGCGGGGTCAGCAGCCGCCCGCGCGGGGTTCGCTGGACAAAGCCCTCCTGGATCAGGAACGGCTCGATCACGTCCTCGATGACATCGCGTTCGTCGCCGAGGGCGGCGGCCATCGTTTCGACGCCGACCGGCCCGCCGCCATAATGCTCGGCGACACAGCGCAGATAGCGGCGGTCCATCGCGTCGAGGCCGCGCCCGTCGACATCGAGCCGCGCCAGCGCCGCCGCGGCCGCCGCCGCATCGATCCGGCTGCAACCCGCGACCGCGGCAAAATCGCGAACCCGGCGCAACAGGCGCATCGCGATGCGCGGCGTGCCGCGGGCGCGGCGGCCGATTTCGGCAGCGCCGTCGCCGACCAGATCACAGCCCAGCCGCTCCGCCCCGCGATGCACGATCACAGCCAACTCGTCCGGATCGTAAAAGGCAAGGCGCAGCGGAATGCCAAAGCGCTCGCGCAGCGGCCGGCTCACCAAGCCCGAGCGGGTGGTCGCGCCGATCAGCGTGAAGCGCGGCAAGTCGATGCGAATCGACCGCGCGCCGGGGCCCTCGCCGATGATCAGGTCGAGCTGAAAATCCTCCATCGCCGGATACAGGATCTCTTCGACATTCGGCGCCAAGCGGTGGATTTCGTCGATGAACAGCACGTCGCGCGGCTCGAGGTTGGTCAGCAGCGCCGCCAGATCGCCGGCGCGCTGGATCACCGGGCCCGAGGTGGCGCGAAACCCGACCCCCAGTTCGCGTGCCACGATTTGCGCCAGCGTGGTCTTGCCGAGCCCCGGCGGACCAAACAGCAGCACATGGTCGAGAGCCTCGCGGCGGGTTCGGGCGGCGTCGATAAACACCCGCAAATTGTCGCGCAATGCCCGCTGGCCGATGAACTCGGAGAGCCGCTGCGGGCGCAGGCTGGCCTCCGCGCCGTCGCCGGCGGCGGCGGCCGGATCGACGAGCCGGGTCGGTTCGTCACTCATGATGGCGGGCTCGCGGCCAGCTCCTGCAGTCCGGCGCGGATCAGGCTCTCGGCCGCAGCGGCGGCGCCGAGGCGGTGCATGGCCGCCGCGACCGCGCCCAGCGCTTCAGCCCGGCGGTAGCCGAGATTGACCAGCGCCGACACGGCATCGGCGGCGGGCCCCTGATCGGCCGCGGCCGCCGCCGCGGCGAGCGGCGCGGCCGGCGCCAAACCACTCACCTCGTCGCGCAATTCGTTGACAATGCGGGCCGCCAGCCGCGGCCCGACCCCCTCGGCGCGGGTCAGCGCCGCCCGGTCTTGGGCGAGGAGGGCGCGGCCGAGTTCGTCCGGCCCCATCACCGACAGCAGAGCGAGCGCCAATCGCGCCCCCACCCCTTGCACAGTCGTCAGCAGGCGGAACCAGTCGCGCTCGGCCGCGTCGTAAAACCCGTAAAGATGGATGTGGTCCTCGCGGACATGGGTCTCGATCAACAGCCGCACCGCGTTGCCGGCCGGCGGCAGCCGCGCCAAGGTATGGCTCGAGCAAAAGGCGAGATAGCCGACCCCGCCGACATCGATCACGGCGCCGTCGGGCGTGACTTGGTCGAGAACGCCGGCGAGCTTCGCGATCATCGGCTCAGCGGTTCGCCGCGCAATTCGATTGCGCGCCGGGTGGCGGCATGATGGGCGTGGCAGATGGCGACCGCCAGCGCATCGGCCGCGTCGGCGGCGGCATGGGCGGCAAACCCCGGCAGCAGCCGTCGCACCATCAACTGCACCTGCGGCTTTTCGGCATGGCCGGCGCCGACCACGGCCTTTTTGATCCGGTTGGCCGAATATTCGGTGACCGGCAGACCGCGTTCGGCCGGGGCCAGCAGCACCACCCCGCGGGCGAGCCCGAGCTTCAGGGTCGAAGCGGGGTTGCGGTTGACAAAGCTCTCCTCGACGGCGGCTTCGTTGGGGCAGAACTCGGCCAGCACATCGCCGATTTGGCGAAACAGCAGGGCGAGCCGTTCCGCCAGCGGCCGGTCGCTCGGCGGCGCGGCGACGCCGGCCGCGATATGAACGAGGCGCTGCCCATCGGCGTCGATGACCCCCCAGCCGGTGCGGCGCAATCCCGGATCGAGCCCCAAAACACGCATGTGCCGCTGTTTCGCCCCCCGACGCTGGCACCGGCTAGGCGCCGAGCCGCGCCATGACATCCTCGCCGACTTCGAAATTGGAGTAGACGTTCTGGACGTCGTCGCTGTCCTCAAGCGTTTCGAGCAGTTTGAACAGCGTTTGCGCGGCCTCCTCGTCGATCGGCGCCGTCGTTTTCGGCCGCCATACCAGCCGAGCCGAAGACGCCGGACCAAAGCGCTGTTCGAGCGCGTCGCGAACGCTGTTCAGATCGTCGGGGGCGCAGCTGACGACATGCTGCTCGTCGTCGCTGTCGACGTTTTCGCCGCCGGCCTCGATGACCGCCTCGAGCATTGCCTCGGCGCTCGCCGCCGCCGCCGGATAGGTAACCTCGCCAATACGGTCGAACAGGAACCCGACGCTGTTGGTCTCGCCGAGCACGCCGCCGGCCTTGGTGAAAGCGGCGCGAATCTCGCTGGCGGTGCGGTTGCGATTGTCGGTCAACGCCTCGACGATGATCGCCGCACCGCCCGGGCCATAGCCTTCATAGCGCACCTCGTCAAAGGCGGCATCGGCCTCGCCGCCGGCGCCGCGACGGATGGCGCGATCGACGGTGTCCTTTGGCATGTTCGCCTGACGCGCCGCCAGCACCGCCGCCCGCAGGCGCGGATTGGCGGCCGGGTCGGGCAGACCGGTGCGCGCCGCTGTCGTCAATTCCCGGATGATTTTGGTGAAAACCTTGGCGCGCTTTTTGTCCTGCGCGTCCTTCCGGTACATGATGTTCTTAAATTGGGAATGCCCAGCCATCGT
>JAJPIH010000473.1 GCA_021324875.1 Alphaproteobacteria bacterium | reverse complement strand
CTTGGCTCTTGGCCGCCCGGCGCCGAACCGCAAAGTCATCCGAGTTCGGCGGTAACTGACGGGATACCGACGCGACCTATGGTTATCCGATGACCGGCCTGGTTGGGATCCTGGGGATCGCAAAGACCCGGCAACAAAACCGATACGCTGCCTTGGTCGTTTCAGCTAGGTTACATCGACAATCTGCCTGTGCCGACGGGGAAGACGGAAATGACGGCCGACACCGAGATCCGGGAACAGATTGGGGCAGTCGGAGCCGGATGCTACAGCGACGGGCATCCCTACGACGCGGTGCATTATCTCGAATGCAAACTGATCCTGACGCCGCACCGCTTTACCTCGGTCGCCGCGTTTCAGGAGTTCGGCGCCTTCATGGGCGGCGTTGCCAAGACCTCCGGCGTCGGTGTCGCCAGCGCTCCGGGGATGGGAAGCACGCCGACGCTGCGCGAGGTGATGTTTTTCGATACCCCCGATTTCCGGCTCTACAATAATGCCTTTATCCTGCGGCGGCGGACCCGCTACGAGCACGGGTTTGCGATCGGCGACCCGGAAATCGTCTTCAAGTTTCGCCACGCCGACCTTTGCAAGGCAGCGGAGGTTGATGTGCGTCCGCGCATCGCCGGCAACTACCGGGTCAAATTCAAGGCGGAGATGCTGCCGCTGCGCGATCGGCTGGGCGGCTATCGCATGCTGTTCTCGCACAACACCCAGTTTGGGCTTAGCCAGGTGCGGCTGGAGGACAGCAACCCCATAACGCTGGTTGCGGAGATTTTCCCGCCCCTCGACCGCCTCGCCGATGCGCCCGACGCCAAGGTCGAACTGGTCAACCACATGGTTGTCGAAGAGTTGCTGCTGGACCTCGGGGTGCTCGAATTCGGCAAAGGGGTAACCGCCGAATGCAATGTCGCGTTGTGGCGCAGCCGCGCCGAACATACGCCGCTGGTCGGCGAATTCGCCTTCCAATGCAAATTCAAGCGCTGCGACGAGTTGCACGACAAGGCGATGCACCGCTGCCGCGAGCTGTTCATCAATCTGCAGACCGCCGGTCGCGAGTGGGTGTTACCCGGCACGACCAAAACCGGGGTGGTTTATCGCTTCAACGGCAATGTGCCGCAAAACCATGAGTGAGCCGCGGCTTCGACCGTCGGGCTTGCCGGCGGTGGCACGACGAACCGGCGGCGCAACCGTCAGCCTCCACCACATCTTCCTGGTGTTTTTAGGGATCGGCACGACCAGCGTCGGCGGCGGGCTGGTCGCTTATATGCGCCGCAGCCTCGTCGACAAGCAGGGCTGGGTCGACGACCGCGAATTTGTGCGGATGCTGACCATCTGTCAGGCCTTGCCGGGGCTCAACGGCACCAATATGGCGATCCTGACCGGCGACCATTTGCGCGGGCCGCGCGGTGCGGCGGCGGCGATTTTGGGCGTCTGCCTGCCCGGCGGGTTGATCATGGTCGGCGCGGCGATCGCTTATGGCGCCCATGGCCATCACGCTTACGCGGCGGCGATGCTGACAACAATCGCCGCGGCTGCTGTCGGCATTGCGTTTTCGGTTGCGATCCAGCTCGGCCAGCGCTCGCTCAAGGGCGTGGCCGATCTGGTGTTCGTCGCGTTGACCGTCATCGGGGTCAACCTGCTGCATGTCTCGGTCCTGGTGGTGCTGGCGGTGGTCGGGGCGCTGGCAATCTGGTGGTATCGGCCGCGTGGCCCAGCGCCGGCAAACCGGCGATGAAGCAATTGCCGACCTTGGCGGCGGTCTTCGCCTATCTGTCGCTGCTGACGGTGGGCGGCGGCATGGCCGCCTTTCCGGAGCTGAAGGCGCTATCGGTCGATGTCTATCACTGGCTGACCTTTCCCCAGCTGATCCATTTTTTCAGCATTGGCCAGCTGGCGCCCGGCCCCAACATGATGATGGTCGCCTCGATCGGCGAATGGGTGGCAGGACCGCTGGGGGCGTTGGTCGTGGTCACCGCGTTCTTTCTGCCCAGCGCCTGCCTGACCTTTGCTGTCGGCCGGCTGTGGGATCACATGGCAGGGTGGGGCTGGCGCGACTCGATCCAGCGCGGGCTCGCGCCGGTCTCGATCGGGCTGTTGCTCGCCGGCGCCATATCGATCGCGCGCGGCGCCATCTCCGGCTGGCTGGGCGGGTTGATCGCGGCCACGGTGCTGACTCTGCTGCTCGTGACCCGGCTCAACCCGGCGCTGCTAATCCTAGCAAGCGCAGTCGTCGGCCTCCTGGTCTATCTGGAGACCGGCTAAAGGCCGCCGCCGCCCCGCTTGCCGCCACGCTTGTCGGGCTAACCCCGTCGCATCGGCGGTTCGCCGTCGCGCGCGTCGCGGATCGCGCGCCACACCCGCTCGGGCGTCGCCGGCATGTCGATATGACGGATGCCGAACTCGGCGAGCGCGTCGACCAGCGCGTTCATGACCGACGGCAATGCGCCGGCGCATCCGGCTTCGCCGCAGCCTTTGGCGCCAAGCTGGTTGGTTTTGGCCGGGACCGGATGAAATGCGCTGGCAAACATCGGCACGTCCGAGGCGCGCGGCAGCGCGTAATCCATATAGGAGCCGGTCAATAACTGCCCGTGCTCGTCATAGACCGTGTGTTCGAGCAGCGCCTGGCCGATGCCCTGCACGATGCCGCCATGTGCCTGGCCGGTCACCAACAGCGGGTTGATCACGACGCCAAAATCGTTGACGAACGAATACTTGACGACCTCGACCACACCGGTTTCCGGATCGATTTCTACCTCGGCGATGTGGCAGCCATTCGGGAAGGCCGAGGGCGGGCCGTCGCTGATATTGGCGACGTCGAGACTCTGCGGCAATTCCGGCGGCAGGCGCAACCCGCCGCGGATCTTCTCGGCCAACTCCATGATCCCGATCGACCGGTCGGTGCCGGCGATCACAAAGCGGCCGCCGCGAAATTTGATATCGGCGGCCGCCGCTTCGAGCACATAACCGGCGATCTCTTTTCCGGCAGCGATGCATTTGTCGGCCGCTTCGATGATCGCCACGCCGCTGGTCATCATCGATTTGGAACCGCCGGTACCGCCGCCGGCGATCAACTGGTCGCTGTCGCCCTGCACCAGTTTGATCCGGTGGAACGGAATCCCAAGCCGCGCCGCCAGAACCTGGGCAAAAGGCGACCAGTGACCCTGGCCGTAATCCAGCGTGCCGGTGATCAGGGTCACATCGCCGTTCGGCTCAAAGCGGATGCCGCCCATCTCGCGGCCGGGAGGGCCAGTCAGTTCGAGATAGTCGCTGATCCCGCGCCCGCGCAATTTGCCGCGCCGGCGGCTCTCCTCTCTGCGCGCGTCAAAGCCGTCCCAATCGGCGAGTTTCAAGGCGTCGTTCAGCAGATTGGTGAAATCGCCGCTGTCGTAAATCGTGCCGTTTGGCGCCTTGTACGGCATCGCCTCGGCCGGAATGTGGTTTTTGCGGCGCAATTCGACGCGGTCGATCCCCAACTCGCGGGCGGCCGTGTCGACCAGCCGCTCCATGTAATAATTGGCCTCCGGACGGCCGGCGCCGCGATAGGCGCCCACCGGGGTGGTGTTGGTGAACACGCATTTGGTCGAGACCTCGATCAGCGGCGTCTTGTAAACACCGAGGGTGTTGCGCACCGCGTTACGGGTCGAAGGGCCCGGGGCGCCGTAATAGGCGCCGAGATCGCCGTAGCCGGTGAGCCGCAGCGCGGTGACGTTGCCGTCGCGGTCGAGCGCCAGTTCGGCGATGAAATCGGCGTCGCGGCCATGCGTGTCGGAGACAAAACTGCCGGAGCGGTCATCGGTCCATTTGACCGGCCGGCGCAATTCGCGCGCGGCGTGCAGAATGCAGTAATATTCGGGAAAGGTCGGCTGCTTCATGCCGAACGAGCCGCCGACCCGCTCGGTCAACACCCGCACCTTGTCGCGCCCGACGCCACAGACCTGGGCAACGTAATTGCGGAACCCGAACACGCCCTGGCAGCCGACAAACAACGTCCAATGCCCGCGTTCGCTGTCGTAATCGGCGACCGCGGCCCGCGGCTCCATCGCGTTGACGATGATGCGGTTGTTGCGCAGCCGCAATTTTGTGACATGCGCCGCGTTGGCAAAGGCGGCGGTAACCTTCTCGCTATCGCCAAAATGGAAATCGAGCCCGACATTGGCCGGCACCTCGTCGTACAGGACCGGTGCGTCGGGGGCATCGGCGCAGGCCGGTTCGGTCACCGCCGGCAACGGGTCGATCTCGAGGCCGACCAGTTCGGCGGCGTCCCTTGCCTGCGCTTGCGTCTCGGCCACGACCACCGAGACCGCCTCGCCGACATACCGCACCTTGTCCTTGGGCAGGGCATAGTGGGTCGGCATCAGCATCGGCTTGCCGTCGCGACCGTTCATGACCTGGCGCGGCGGCAACGGCCCGATCCCGCCGCGCTCGAGGTCGGCGGCGGTGTAGACGGCCAGCACGCCCGGCATCGCCCGCGCCGCGGCGGTATCGATACCGCGGATCCGCCCATGGGCAAGATGGCTTCTGACCATCACCGCATAGGCTTGACCCGGGAGGCTGATATCGTCGGCGTAATGGCCCGCCCCGCGCAGCAGCACCGGATCCTCGGCGCGCGGCACCGGCTGGCCGATCGCAAACTTTTCCTCCGGCCCGAGCAGGGCTGGATCGATGTAGTCATCCATCGCTGACCCCTTTGCCATGCCTTGTCGATTTGCATCAGGATATAGCGAAGAGCGGCAAGCAAGGCGAAAATCCCAATGACAGCGCGCAAATCGGCGATTTACCAGGATCTTCGCGCACAATTGGCGGCGCTGATGGAGGGCGAAACCGACCCCTTCGCCAATGCCGCCAATATGGCGGCGCTGATCTGGCACGGGCTGCCCGATCTGAATTGGGCCGGATTTTATTTTCGCCGCGGCGCCGAACTCGTGTTGGGCCCGTTCCAGGGCAAGCCCGCTTGCCTGCGCATTCCGATCGGACAAGGGGTGTGTGGCACCGCTGCGGCGCGCCGCACTGCGATCGTCGTACCCGACGTCCGCCAATTTGCCGGCCATATCGCCTGCGACCCGCAGTCGCGCGCCGAGCTGGTCG
>JAJPIH010000452.1 GCA_021324875.1 Alphaproteobacteria bacterium | reverse complement strand
GGATTTTGGAGGCCCTCTCCCTCTCGCACCGTCGCGAGACGTCACCGCGGCGCGCGGGCGACCGGCCCGATGCGGGCAAACGCGCCGGCGCCGCCCGCATCACGCCCGGGCCTCGCGTCAGCCGCAGGCGACCGCGTAGACGTCGCGAACCCCGTCGGGCAGATGGCTCTCGCTCCAGCTCTTGCCGCCGTCGAGGGTGGCGAACACTTGGCCAAACCGCGACACCCCAAACACCTGGTTCGGGTCCTTCGGATTGACCGCCACCCCCATCATCGTCGCTTCGGCCTTGAAACCGTGGTCGAAGCGCTTCCAGGTCTGGCCGACATCGTCGGAGCGATAGATCGAACCGTCGAGGCTGCGCGCCGCCGGTGACAGGCAGGCATAGAGCACCTTGGGGTCGTGCGGCGAGACCCGGATGTCACGGCCATAAGTCAGCGGCGAGAAGCGGCTGATCTCCATGTCGCGCCAGTTCTGGCCCTTGTCATCGCTGCGGAACAGCCCCATGCGGTTGGCGAGAAACACGGAGCCAGGGGCGGCGGCACTGCACGCCAGGGCGTGGCCGTCGAGCATGCCCTCGACCTCGGTCTGGCTGCCGATGCGGCTGCGATATTTGGGCTCCTCGCAGAAGCGGATCAGGTCGGCGGTGCAATCCTCCCAGCTCTGGCCGCCATTGCGGCTCCTGATGCAGCCATTGGCCTCGAGCGTGGCATAGACGTCGTCCGGTGCGTTGGGGTCGATGTCGACCCGCATCACCCGGCAGGCAAAGGCCATGATGACCCGGTCGGGCAGCCCGGGATCGGCGGTCTTGCGCCAGCTGTCGCCGCCGTCATCGCTGCGGTAAACCGCGGGCGGGCTGGCGCCGGCGTAGAGAACCCGGGCATTGGTCGGATGAATACAGATCGACCAGATGTCGGCTTCGCCCGGAAGGGGCAAGAGCTGCCAGCTGTCGCCGCGATTGGTGCTGCGGAAGAGACCCTTGGTCGTGCCGAGATAAACCGTGTCGGGATGTTCCGGGTGGACCGTGATCGCGTGAACCTGGGCGTCTTCCGGCAGGCCGGTGGTCAGCCGCCGCCAGCCGGCGTCGCCGAGGGTGTGGCGGAAAACGCCGCCCATCGTGCCTTCGATCGACCGCGCCGCTCCGGCGTAGACCGTCGTTGCCGCCATGATCTCCTCCCATTGCTGTCTGCCATGTCGATCATACGCTGGCACGACCGCACCCGGCAAATTTTAGCGTCGCCGCCGGATGCCCGCATTTGCCGCCCGAACCGTCGCCGCTCCGGGCCGGGTCGGCGTCGCTCGCCGGGCGGCGTGGCCGGTCTTGCGCCCCTCGGCACCCGCAGCTCTCGGGCGCGGGCGCAGAGGGCTCGGGCAGGCTTGGTTGCCGCGGCGATCCGTCGTAGAAGCTCAGCCAAGCAGAATTGGCGCGGGAGGATGTGATGGATTTTGCCGACAGCCCGGAGCACGCCGCGTTTCGCGCCGAATTTCGGGCGTGGCTCGAAGCCAATCTCCCGGAGGAGATCAAGGTCGACGACGCCGCCGACCAGCGCGTCGCACCCGACCGCGAGACCCTGGAAAAGCGCATCGCCTGGCAGAAAAAAATGCACGCCGCCGGCTGGGTCGGGATTTCGTGGCCCAAGGAATATGGCGGCCGCGGCGCCATCTTTATGCAGCAGGTGATTTTTGACGAGGAGTATTTCCGCGCCCGCGCCCCGGTGCTGCCGGCCCAGGTCGGGCTGAACCTGCTCGGCCCGACGCTCATTCATTGGGGCAGCGAGGCGCAGAAACAGCGTTATCTGCCGCGGATTCTCAGCGCCGACGAATTGTGGTGCCAGGGCTATTCCGAGCCGGGCGCCGGCTCCGATCTCGCCAGTTTGCGTACCCGCGCCGTCGACCGGGGCGACCATTATGTGGTCAACGGGCAAAAGGTGTGGACCTCCGGCGCGCATTTCGCCGATTGGTGCTTTTTGTTGGTGCGCACCGACCCCGAGGCGCCAAAGCATCACGGCATCAGCTATCTCCTCGTCGATATGAAGACAAAGGGCGTCACCGTGCGCCCGCTCGTCCTGTTGAACGGCCACCGCCATTTCAACGAGGTCTTTTTCGAGGACGTCGTGGTCCCAAAAGAGAACCTGGTCGGTCCGCTCAACGAAGGCTGGAAGGTCACGACAACGACCTTGATGTTCGAGAGGAGCGGCGCCGGCGGGCGCGATCACGCCGCCCAGGCGGCGCGGCTCACCGAGCTCGCCAAGCAGTTTCCGAGCCGCCAGGAACCGGCCTGGAATGACAGCCATATCCGCCAGCAATTGGCCCAGCTCGCGATCGATGTGAAGGCGCTGCAGGTGACGCGACTGCGCGGGCTGACGCGGCGTCTGCGCGGCGAGCCGCCCGGCCCCGAGGGCTCGATCCTCAAGCTGTTCGGCTCGGAATTGGCACAGCGCATCGCCGATTTCTCGTCGAGCCTGCTCGGCCCCTACGCCACCGTGGACGCGCCGACCGAGGCGGTGCCGGATGCGTCCCGCTGGCACCACCGGGTGCTCGGCGCGCGCCAATACACGATCGCCGGCGGCACCAGCGAGATCCAGCGCAACATCATCGGCGAGCGCGTGCTGGGGTTGCCGCGGGGCTAGGCTTTTCTCGCCCTCGCCGCCGGCCGACCGGGATCGGCGCGGCGGCCGCCAGCGCAACCGCACGGATCGCAAGAACGGGGCACCGGATGGATATCGGCTTTACCGAAGAACAGCAATTGTTGCGCGAGAGCGCGCGCAAATTCCTCGACGCCGAATGCCCCAGCCGTTTTGTGCGCGAGCTGATGGCGACGCCGGAGGCGGTAACCCCCGCATTCTGGCGGCAGCTCGGCGAACAGGGCTGGCTCGGCATCGTTTATCCCGAGGAATATGGCGGCAACGCTTTGGGGATGGTCGATCTGGTCGTGCTGATGGAAGAGATGGGCCGGCGGGTCATGCCGGGCCCGTTCTTTTCGACCGTGCTGCTCGGTGGCGCCGCGATCGCCGCCGCCGGCTCGGCGGGCCAGCAGCGCGAATGGCTGCCGCGCATCGCCGCGGGCGAGGCCAAGGCCACCCTCGCCTGGACCGAACCGCAACTGCGTTGGGACGCCGCCGGCATCACGCTGCCGGCGCGCGACACAGCCGAGGGCTTTCGGCTCGCCGGCACCAAATTGTTTGTCGGCGACGCCCATCTCGCCGATGTGATCGTGGTCGCCGCGCGCAGCCGCGACGGCAGCACTTTTGAGGACGGGGTGAGCCTGTTTCTGGTGCCGCGGGACGCGCCGGGGGTCACCGTCCGCCTGCTGCCGACGATCGACGAGACGCGGAAGTTGTGCGAAGTGCGGCTGGACAATGTCGTGGTGTCCGCCGCCGCTCGCCTCGGGGAATTGCATCAGGGCTGGGAGCCGTTGTCAGGGGTTTTGGCGCGCGCGACGGTGGCGCTGTGCGCCGAGATGTGCGGCGCCGCGCAACAAGTGCTCGACATGACCGTCGACTACGCCAAATTCCGCATCGCCTTTGGCAAGCCGATCGGCAGCTACCAGGGGGTCAAGCACCAGGCGGCAGACATGCTGGTGGCGCTCGAAAACGCCAAATCGCTGACCTATTACGCCGCCTGGGCGCTCGACAGCGGCGATGCGGAAGCGCCGCTGGCGGTGGCGATGGCCAAGGCCGCCACATCGGACATGGCGCGCAAAGTCACCGGCACCGGCATCCAATTGCATGGCGGCATCGGCATGACCTGGGAGCACGATCTGCAGCTGTATTTCAAGCGGGCCAAGGCCGCCGAGGTCGCGTTCGGCGACGCCGCGTGGCATCGCGAACAGGTCGCCCGCCTGATCGGCTCATGACCAGCGTTGCGCGGCAAATGGACCGGTCGCGGCACAACAACTTCGATTTGCTGCGGCTGGTCGCGGCACTCTCGGTG
>JAJPIH010000406.1 GCA_021324875.1 Alphaproteobacteria bacterium | reverse complement strand
GCGATCATGACCACCGACACCTTCCCCAAAGCCGCCACGGCGCGCGCCCGGATCGACGGGATCGGCGTGCAGATCAACGGCTTCTGCAAAGGCTCGGGCATGATTGCGCCGGACATGGCGACAATGCTGGCCTTTGTCTTCACCGACGCGACGCTGTCGCCGACGGTGCTGCAGGCGCTGCTGGTCGCGGCCAACGAAAAGTCGTTCAACGCGATGACGGTCGACGGCGACACCTCGACCAGTGACACCGTGCTGCTGTGCGCGACCGGGGCCGTGCGTCACGCCGCGGTCGACAATCCCGACGATCCGCGCCTTGCCGAATTCCGCGCCGCGCTTGCGGCGGTTATGACCGATCTCGCGCAGCAGATCGCCCGCGACGGCGAGGGCGCGCAGAAATTTGTCACGATCGAGGTCAGCGGCGCCGAAGACGACCGCGCCGCACGGCGCATCGGGCTAACGATCGGCAACTCGCCGCTGGTCAAGACCGCGATTGCCGCCGGCGACGCCAATTGGGGCCGGATCGTCATGGCGGTCGGACGGGCGGGCGAAAGAGCCGACCGCGACCGGCTCAAGATCGCCGTCGGCGGGGTTCCGATCGCCGCCGAGGGGGGGCCGGTGCCCGGCTATGACGAGGGCCCGGTCGCCGAGCATATGGCCGGCCGCGAAATCCACATCGCCGTCGATCTCGGCCTCGGGCCGGGGCGGGCGACGGTGTGGACCTGCGATCTGACCCACGGCTATATCGACATCAATGGCAGCTACCGCAGCTAACCCTCCGGCTCCTGCTCCGCAATCGCCGGCCGAGGGCAAAACGAACCCAAGCCTGCCGGTGATCCTGGTGGCGGCGGTGGCACTGGTCGATGCCGATGGGCGCGTGCTCCTCGCGCAGCGCCCCGAAGGCAAGACAATGGCTGGATTGTGGGAATTTCCGGGCGGCAAGGTCGATGCGGGCGAAACCCCCGAGGCGGCGCTGATCCGGGAACTGGCCGAGGAGTTGGGCATCGACGTCACCGCGAGCTGCCTGGCTCCGTTCACCTTCGCCTCGCACAGCTACGCCGAGTTTCACTTGCTGATGCCGCTTTACGTCTGTCGCAAATGGTCGGGGATCCCCACGGCGCGCGAAGGCCAGCGGCTGCGCTGGGTGCGCCCCGCTCGCCTCGGCGAGTTTGCGATGCCCCCCGCCGACAAACCGCTCGTGGCGATGCTGCGCGCACCCAGCTGTAGCGGTTCGGCCTCAGCGGGCGGCCAGGCGCGTCAATGTGCCGATATCGGTTAGGTCATCGACCGCGGCGATCGTCTGCTGTAATTCGCGGCTGCGCGCGGCGCCCAGTACCGGCGTGACGAGCCCGTCGAACTTGTCGGCAAGCCGCCGGCCCTGAAGGGCGAGGTCGGCCGCAGGTATCCCCGAATCATGGCGCGCGCCAAGACGCGCTCCCTCGGTCGTCTCGACCTCCAGCTCGGCCAGGGTTTGCGCCCAGCCCGTTTGAAAGTCGATCGTGATCTTGTCGCGCAGCCGCATCGGCCGCGGGTCGTGCGCGCCGGCCGCGCTGTAATTCTCCAGACCCGCGGTTTCGACCCCGCAAAGCGCCATCGCCACGGTCTGACGAAGACTGAACTTGCTCTCCAGCCCGTCGATTGGAGCCGGGATGTTGCACACCCGGTCGGTGCTGGCATCGACGCGCAAGCGGATGCGGGCGATGCGCTCGGGGTCAAGGTCGTGCTCTTGCCGCAACTTACGCGCGCATTCGATCGGGGCGTGCGTGAAATAGCAGGCGGCGTGGTATTTGAAGAGATTGGCGAGGAGATGAAACCCGCCCGGCGGTTCTGCGAGCGCCCGGTGGGGCGCGAAATCGGGCCCGTGGGTCAGCGCAAAGCCCTGCCGGCATTCGATCAGATCGCTGCGGCTCGAGAAGCCGCGCGCCGCCAGCCGGGCCGCGAGCAGCCCGTTTTGCGCCGCCTTGCCGGCGTGAAACGGCTTGCACATCGTCCCGAATTGCGATTTGAGGCCGGCCGCCTGGGTGCCGGCGATGCCGAGCGCCGCCGCCGTCTTGCCGGCGTCGAGGCCGAGCAGGCGGGCGCAGGCGGCCGCTGCTCCCAGACAGCCGACGGTCGCGGTCGCATGAAAACCGAGGTCGTAATGGCCGGGGGCAAGAGCGGCGCCGATGCGGCATGCGGTCTCGTAGCCGGCGACAAAAGCGGTGACGACATCGCGCCCGGCGCTGGTTTTGGCTTCGCCCAGCGCCAAAAGGCCCGGCAGAATGGCGACCGAGGGATGGCCGGGCATGGCGACATTGACGTCGTCGTAGTCGAGGGCATGGCCGGCCGCACCGTTGACCAGCGCCGCCGACAGCGCCGGCAGCCGCAGTCCATGGGCGACAACGCTCGCCTGCGAGGCGCCGCCGGCTTCGGTCAATTCGTCGAGCAGCATGCTTACCAGCGGATCGCCGGCGCCGGCGATCGCGCAGGCGAGGTAGTCAAGCAGGCATTGCCTCACCACCAGCCGCGCGGGCTCCGGCAGGTCGTCGTAGCGCAGCCGCACCACCCGCTCGGCGAGCGACAAGGTCAATCGGCCAGCCTCTTCGGTCATCAAATCCTCCGCGAGCGAACACCCGTCAATCACCTCGCCCCGATCATAAAGGCATTGCGCTGGCCGGGACGAGGGCAAACCGCGCTGCGGTGCGGTGCGCCGCTAGCGGCGCATGAAATCGGGGCTGCCGAGGATCAGAGCGGCGCGGTCGGCGGCGGGTGCGGCGGCGATCGCCGCGCGGGTGGCGGGGGAGAACGATGCGCCCAGGAGTGCGGCGAGGCGTTGCGCATCGGGCCGCGGCTGCGGACCGTCGGCGGCGCCGTCACGCGAAATCGGCAGCGCGCCGCGGGCCAAGGCGGTGGCAAAGCCGATGCGCTGCAGGATCGCGTCGGGGCTGAGCCACGCCGCTTCGGTGTTGTGGTACCCGTCCGGCGTCTGGCAGCCATAGAGCGGCATGCCCAGCCGCGCCATCCACGCGACCAGCGGGCGCAGGTTGTTGACCGGCAGGTTCGCCGAACGCACGGCCGAAATGACGAATTCGTAAGGGGTTTTGTATTTTTCGCCGGCGCTCGCCCAGAATTCGGGGCTGTCGAACAGGGTGCGCAGCACCTCGCGAATATCGCCGTCGGTGGCGAGAAAGCGCGCCGCCAAGCGATCGACCAGCGCCGGCGGCGGTGCATCGACGACAAAATACTGCGCCAACTCCCAAGCGATATGGTGCGCGGTGGCGGGGCTCGCCGCCAGCATCGCCAGCGCTTCTTCGCCCTCGGCCTTGCCGGTGGCGACCAGTCGGCGCCCGAGAAACACTTTCGGCCCGTAATCGTGCCGCGTTCCATCAAACACCGCGGCAAATTCGGGGTATTGGACCGCGTCGGGCGGGTTCACGCGCCACCCGGTCAGCGCTCGCGCCAAGGTCTCGATATCGTCCTGGGTATAGCCCCCATCGACGCCAAGGGTATGCAATTCCATAACCTCGCGCGCGAAATTCTCGTTGAGCCGATCCTGGCCGGTGCGCGGCGAGGCCGTGTTGCGGGTGTTGTCGAGATAGATCAGCATCGCCGGATGCCGGGCCACGGCCAACAGCAGATCGCGGAAATGCCCCAAGGCATAGGGGCGGATCGCCTTATCCTCGTAATTCCCGACCCAGATCCGCTCGAGCCCCTCGCCGGCAAAGATGTTGAAATGGTTGAACCAGAAATTGACCATGACCTGCTGCAGCTGGCGGCGGCTCATCACCGCCCGCCAGATCCGGGCCTCCGCCGCCTCGCGGGCGACCAGCGCGCTGCGTTCCGCGGCGGCGCGGATATCCTCCGGCGATGGTTTGATCCCGTCGACGGCGCGGGCCGGCCCGAAAAACTGGCGCAATTCGGCGGCGCTCAATGAGGTTGTGGCAAGCTGGGCGAGGCGAAAGCGTAGCGCCAGCGGTTCGGCGATCGCGTCGGGATCGAGCTGCTCGGTGATAAAGCGCTCGATGCCGACCGATTTGACATAGGCGAATTCCGCGGCGGTCGGGCCAAAGGCCAGCCGGTTGAGCAGGTGCAGGATCTGCCGGTCCGAATCGGCGGCCTGCGCCGGTGTCACCAGGATGGTGACCGACAACAGTGCAAGCGCGCAGATTCCCTGACGCCGGCTCGCCATTTGCTGCGTAACCGCCGAACTCCGGCCGCGGTATGTGGCTCCGCGATCCGATTATAACGCCGTGGGCGGCGTCCCGCCTCGCATCGTGCGCCCGGGCGGGCGCCCTTTCTTGGTCGCCGCCCGCTCCTCAATCGAAGCCCGGCGCCGGCTGCTCGCGCTCGGTGGCTGACGCGCCGGGTCGCGGCCGCGCGATACGGGCAAAGCGCGACAGCCGGGCAAGGCTGGCGACCGCACCCGCGGCGGCAAACCCCGCGGCGATCAGCAGCGCGATCCGCGGCCCCGAACCGGCCGCCGGGTGCCAGACGCCAAAGACCAGCGCGACCAGCGCGGCGCCGATCGTCTGCCCCAACAGGCGCGCGGTCGATTGCACGGCGCCGGCGCCGCCGCTGCGCTCGCGCGGAGCGCTGGCGACGATGGCGCGATTGTTTGGCGAAGAGAAAAACCCAAAGCCGAGACCGCACAGCATCATGCGCCAGAGAATGTCGATACTCGCCGGTGCCGGCGGCAGCATCGCCAGCAACAAATAGCCAAGCGTCAGCACGCTGAGGCCGATGCCGCCGAGGATCCCGGCCGGGTAGCGGTCGGCGAGCCGCCCGGCGATCGGGGCGACCAGCGAAACGGTGGCCGGCCACGGCGTCATCAGAAGGCCGGTGGCCACCTGCGAACGCCCGAGCACGTCCTGGAAATAGAACGGCAAGGTCACAAACGTGATGCCCTGCGCGACAAAGGTCATGACCGATGTCGTCACCGACAGCGCAAACACCGGCCGGCGAAACAGGTCGACCGGCAACAACGGCAGCGGCGAGCGCAATTGGCGCTGCACCAGCACATAACCGGCGGCGAGCGCGGCGAGCAGTTCGGCGCCGACCGGCAGCGCCGCTTGGCCGTGCCCGAGACCGTTGATGCCGCCGATCAGGGCGGCAAAGGCGACCGCGCTCAGCACCGCGCTCGCCGGATCGAAACGATGCTCGGAAGGCGGTGTCCGCGGCAGCAGCCGCAACGACAGCACCAGGCTGAACAACCCGATCGGCACGCTGACCGCAAACAGCCAGTGCCACGAGGCCACCGCCAGGATGGCGGCCGCGACGCTGGGTCCTGCCGCCGAGGAGACCGACACCGACACCGCGATCATCGCGATGCCGCGGCCCAACTGACGGCGCGGATAGGTGAAGCGAACCAGGGCGGTATTGACGCTCATCATCCCGGCCGAGCCCAGCCCCTGCAGCGCCCGTCCGATCGCCAGCATCGGCAGTGTCGATGACGATGCGCTCAGCAAGGCCGCGGCCGTGAACACCACGAGCCCGGCCATATAAACCCGGCGATAGCCGAAAATGTCGCCGAGAGAGGCAAACGGCAGCAGCGAGACGACGACCGCCAGCTGGTAGGCGTTGACGACCCAAATCGATTGCGACGGGGTGGCGCCGAGCTGACGTGCGATCGTCGGCAGCGCGGTGTTGGCGATCGAGCTGTCGAGAACCGACACTACGATGCCGGTGGCGAGGGTAGCGATCGCCCAATGACGCTGCGGCAGCGGCAGCCCGTCCTCAGCGGGGTCGGTCGCCGCGGCCGCCGCGGCCGCAGCCGGATCGCGCCGCGCCGCGCTGAAGCCGGCCCCGCGCACTATCCGATGATCTGGGGGATCAGCAGGAACAGATCGGTGTCGCCGGTCTGTTGCCCGGCCGCGGTCAGCATGGCGTGCGCCTGGCCGCGGTGATGCGTCTGATGGTTGAAGAAATGCGCCACGAGCAGCCGTTTGGGCGCGGAGATCTGGCGATTGGCGGCGCCGCTGAACCAGGTCATATCTTCGCCGAGCCAGGCTTCGTCGACCTTTGCGGCCCACGCGCTGATGCCGGCGTCGGCCTCTTCGCGGGCGGCGTGAAGCTCGGCGAAATCCTCGATCATCGCCGCGCTTTGGGCGATCGGCGCGGCCGGTTTCGGCCAGTTGTCAAAGCGCGACATCCATTGCCGGTCACCCCACAGAATATGGGTCAGAGTGCCGTGGATCGAGCCCCAGAACGCGCCGCGCGGCTGTCGCCGATCGGTGTCGGACAGTCGTGCCGCGGCGGCGTAGAGCCGCCGGTTCATCTCGGCGTTGTAGGCGGCCATGGTGCGGACATAGGCCGAGGTGATCATCGCCTTGCTCCATTCTGATGTGGTGAGCGCGGCTTTTTGAGCCTCCAGCCGATCGCAGTCAATCTTGACTGGCAATCAACCATGGGCACGGCGACCCGCTCCCTCAGCGGCCTTTGAACGGTCCGGGCCGGCGCTTTTCGGCGAAGGCGCGTGCGGCTTCGTGAAAATCCTCGCTGAGGTACAGCTTCAGCGGGGCGGTTTGCATCGCCACTTCGCGCGTGATCACCTCCATATACCAGCGCCGGGTGCGTACCGCCGCACGCACCGACAGGGGCGGGTTCTGTACGATTTGCGCCGCCAGCTCGCGCGCCGCCGCCAGGTGCTGGCCGGCGGCGGCGACGCGGTTGATGACCCCGGCGGCGAGGGCCTCTTCGGCCGTGAAGAACCGGCCGGTCAGCGCCATTTCCGCGGCAAATGCGCCGGCCCCGCGGAAATTGAGCGGCGCCCAATAGCGCGAACCGCCAAGCCCGCGCGAGGTTTCGGTAATCTGGAATTTGGTTCCCGCCGCGGCGACGATCAGGTCGCACTCGAGCACGATGCCGAGCGCCAGACCCATGGCATAGCCGTGCGACGCGGCGATTACCGGCTTCCAGTTGACCGCGCGGGTGAACAGATCGGCCGAGTTTGCACCCCAGCCTTGCGGCCCGCCATGCTGCAAAAATTCCTCGCGTCGGCGCAGCTGGCGCTGATGCACATCGGCCCCGCTCGAAAAGGCGCGGCCGGCCCCGCACAGGATCGCCACTTCGGCCTCCGGATCGAGATCGAAACGCCGCAATGCCTCGGCGAGGTGACGCACCAAATCGTCGTTGAACGCGTTCAACTTTTCGGGGCGATTGAGGGTAAGGGTCGCAATCCGGTCGACGCAGCCGTACTCGACCAATTGCGGCGCCGCAGCGTCGTTCATCGCAGGGCCTCCAACTCGACGGTCGCCCGAGGGGGCTGTTGATCGGCCAAGTATTACCGCCCTTCGATGGCGGTTGTCGCCTTTCGCAACCGTTCGCAGGCCACGCGCAAAGCCGTCATGCAAAAAAGCCCCGCCGGGCGGCGGGGCCTTGGTCGGCTGCGGTCGAAAGCGACCGGCCGGGTGACGCCTCCGGGGTCGACCCGGCGACGGCCCTGATCCGGGCTATTTGCCGCCGCCGGTGGGGGTTGCCGCCTTGGCCGGCATGGTCGAGCCGACGCCGACCCCGCCCCCCTGGAGGCTCGCAAGCGTTTCACGATCGAGGCGGCCGGTCTTCCGCAGGCCGTTGTGCTGCTGATAGGCGCGCAGCGCTTGGGCCGTCTGGCGGCCGGCGATGCCGTCGATGCGCCCGTGGTAAAGCCCGTCGCGGCGCAGCTCGCTCTGGATCTGGCGGATCCCGGCGCGGGATAGCTTGACCGGCCGGAGATTGCCCGACATCGCCGCAGTGGCGCGGTGCGGATTGGCCATGCTCGCCATCGGCGGCTTTTGCTGGGTCGCGCCAGAACCGGCTGGCGGCGTTGCCGGCTGGCTGACGGCGCCAGCCGAACTCGGCGCCGGCGCCGGGGTCGCCGGAGCGTGGCCGGTGGCGGTTTGCGCATAAAGCGGACCAGCGCCGGCAATGCCGAGGGCGATCGCCGAGGCCGCCGCAAGTATTAATCTACTCATCCCTGGTCTCCGTTGCTCGTGCAGGCTGCGCACATCGCGCTAACTCCGTCTCGCGCGCACAGTTCCAGGGGTTAAACGCAGGCATCGAACGCGATAGGCGCGGCTGCGCGCAGGCACAAGCGGCCGCGACCACGTCCTGGGCCGCGCCGGCCCGCTACCCGCCCTGCGGCTGCCGCACGATCGCGTCGATCAGACCCTGAATGTAGCCGTAGCAATAGGCAAACGCGACCCCCGCCGGGTCGCGGCCATCGATCTGTGGCACGTGATCCGGCATCAACATGTACGGGTAGCCGACATCGCGGTAGCAGGCGATCGCCCGCGCCATGTCGACATCGCCTTCGTCGGGAAAGGCCTCGACGAAGTCGAGGCGGCGACCCTTGATATTGCGGAAATGGACATTGAACAATTTGCCGCGCTCGCCAAACCAGCGGATCACATCGAAGATTTCGCGCCCCGGGTCGTCGAGCATCTCGCAGATTGTCCCCTGGCAGAAATTGAGCCCGTGATAGGGGCTCTCATGGATGCTGACAAAGCGCTTCAACCCGTCGACCGAGCCGAGCGGGCTGGTGACGCCGCGGTAACCGGGCGGGGTGTAAGGATCCTGCGGATGACAGGCGAGGCGAACCCCGACCGCGGTCGCGACCGGCACCACCGCGGCGAGAAAATGGTCGATCCGCTCCCAATAGAGATCCTCGGGGACGAGCCCGGCCGCGGTCAGAGGCGCGTCGTGCTCGGCGCGGCTCCAGCGAAAGGCGGCGTTGCGCGAGCCGCCGCGGCCCGGCTCGCGCGGGGTGCGCGGGATGCCGAGGATCGTCAGGTTGTATTTGGCCGCGGGGATGCCGGCGCGCGCCAGCCGCTCGATCAGCGCGCAGATGCTGTCGATCTCGCGCTGGCGTTCGGGTTCCCTGCCGAGCAGAATATTCGGGCTCTCCTGCTGCTCGATCGGCGCCGACGACATCGGCAATTGCACCATATCGAGCGACAGGCCGAACGATTCGACATGCTCCTTGTGACGGCAGAGATCGTCGAGGCTCCAATGGTGCGGATTGCCGGGCGGATCGACGCATACATGGGTGACGCCGAGCTGCGCCCACACCCGGTAGTCGCTGTCGTCGCGGGGCTTGACCTGGGTTCCGATATGCATGACCTGTTCTCTGTCGCTGGCCGATGATCGCGTGGGTGACCAAAATTAGCAGGTGACGCTGTCGTCGGCTTGCGCCATCGGTTTCGCGACAGAAATCCCGCCGGCACGGATGGGCGTGACGATGGATCCGGTCGAAGCCTTGCGTCGGAAACTGCAGGCGGTCGAACGCGTCGCCCGTGACCCGGGTGCGACCGCGGCCGAAAAGGATGCTGCGCGGGCGGTCAGGAACCGCTTGCGGCGACGCCTCAACGCCGCCGGCGCCCCGGAGGGGAATTGGACCGACACGCTGTTCCGGCTCGGTCGGCGGCTCGGCGCCATCGAGAAATCGACCGCGCCGGCCGCACCCAAAGGCGATTGGACCGACCATGCCCACCGCATTGGCAAGGCGCTGCGGCGCGGCGCCAGGTCGTGGTTCTCGGAATAGAGGGTCCGGGAACGCCGGTCCGGCGCGATCGCCAGACGCGGCCCGGCGGCGGTCGCGCGGTGTCGGTCAGTAGCCGCGGTCCCAATCGATGACGTTTCTCAGCGGGCGGCCGTCGAGATAGGCGCGCAGATTGTCGCAGAAAACATCGATCCCGCCATGGCGGTTCTCGTCGCTGGCGCCGGAGACATGGGGGGTGATCAGCACCTTCGGGTCTGACCACAGCCGCGCCGGCGGCGGATGCTCGAACTCGCCGACATAGACATCGAGCACGGCACCGCGCAACTGCTCGCGCGCGAGCGCCTCGGCCAGCGCCTCCTCGTCGACGATCTCGCCGCGCGCGACATTGACCAGCACGCTTCCGGGCTTCATCAGGGCGAACCGCCGGGCATCGAACAGCCGGTCGGTTTCGGGCGTCCATTGGCAGCAGATCACGACAAAATCGCTCTGCCCCAGGAACCGGTCGAGGTCGGAGGGTCCGCCGATTTCGGCGAAACCCGGCGGCAGCGGTTCGCCGGGGCGTGGCGTCCGACGGGTGCCGACAACGCGCATGCCGAGGCCGGCGCACAGCCGTCCGACATCCCGCCCGATGCCGCCGGTGCCGACCACACAGCAACGCTTGCCGTCGAGCTGCACCGACCGGTAGCCGCGGTGGTCGAAAATCCGGGCCTCGCGGTCCTCGGCGATACGGTTGAAGGATTTGGCGAAATAAAGGATGCCGGCGACCGCGTATTCGGCGATGGCGAGGGGGCTGCCGACGCCGCGCGAGGTGGTCACGATGACGTCGCTGCCCCACAAATCGCCGCGGCGCAGATTGCTGGCGCCGGCCGGGCGCTGATGAAACCACCTCAGCCGCGGGGCGCGCGCCCGCAGATCGAGCGGGAACGGCCAGCCGCCCAGGATGATTTCGGCCGCGGCCAGCAATCGGTCGCGTTCTTCGCGCGTGCTGCGACCGAGCGAGCCGGCCGGCAGATAGCGCGAGACGGTAAAGGCTGGCCAAGTCTCGCGGATCTCGCCGTCAAACCAGCCGCCGGCATCGGTGAACCGAACCGCCGGATCGACCGCCTCGATGCGCGCCCGCTCGGCCGGGCTCGTGCGCTGGATGCTCAATATGTTGACTTCACGCATCGCTACTTTCGCTTTGGGCAGAACGGGCCGCTCGATTGCCGGTGCATCAACAAAGGGTGGAGGGGCGCGCGCGACCGGGACGGCCACGTCCGGACACTCATGGTTTTGCGCGTTGCCTCTCAGCCCGGGCGGCTCGACGGACCGACCATCAGCCCGATTGCACGAAAAAGGCTGGTGGGCGCGACAGGGATTGAACCTGTGACCCCACCCGTGTGAAGGGTGTGCTCTCCCGCTGAGCTACGCGCCCGCCCGTCCCGGCATTTAGAGACGGCGGGCAAAGCCTGTCAAGGCGAGGGCCGGAATCCGGCGGCAGCGGAGCCGGCGGCAACCGACCGAGGCGAGGCCGGTTGGCGCTGCGGCGCCGCGCCAAGCGGGCTAAGATCGAGCCGGTCCGACCGGCGAAGAGGAGGCGACATGGACAAGCGACAGCTCGGGCGGTTGTGGCCGGTTTCGACTTTGACCTTGGGTGGTGGCGGGCTCGGGATGGTCTGGGGTCCGACCACCTTCGAAGAATGCGTGGCGACCGTGGAGGCCGCGGTCGAGGCCGGCATCGACCTGATCGACCTGGCGCCGCGCTATGGCGAGGGCAAGGCCGAGGAGGTGGTGGGCGCCGCCTTTGGCGGGCGGCTGCCGCGATCCGTCCGGGTCACCAGCAAATGCAATCTCGGCGAATTGCCCCCGGTCGAGATCGAACCGACCTTGCGCCGATCGATCGAGGCGAGCCTTGGACGGCTGAAGCGCGACCACCTCGATTTGTTCTTTTTGCATTCGAATGTCGTACCCGATTCGGTCCATCGCGCGCGCTGGCCCGACGCCGCCTCGCGCATGACGCTCTACCAGACTTTCGTCGATCATGTGCTACCGGCCTTCGAAAAGCTGGTCGGCGAGGGGCTGATCGGCGCCTGGGGGCTGACCGGGATCGGCCATCCGGATACGATCATCCGGCTGCTCGGCGAAACGCCGTCGCCGGCGGCGGTGCAATGCATCGCCAATCTGCTCGATTCGCCGGGCGCCCTCAAATTCTTCGACGGGCCGGCCAAGCCGCGCACAATCATCGCCGCGGCGCGCGCCCGCGGCATCGGCGTGATGGGGATCCGCGCGGTCCAGGCCGGCGCCCTGACCAGCGCGCTCGACCGCCCACTGCCGCCGGAACATCCCGAAATGCGCGATTTTGCGCGGGCCGCGGGGTTTCGCCGGCTGGCGGCGGAGATCGGGATGAGCCCGGCCGTTCTTGCCCACCGTTACGCGCTTGGCATGGGCGTTGATACGCTGGTGCTCGGGGTCAAGAACCGCGCCGAACTGGCCGAATGTGTCGCGGCCGCGGCGATGGGCCCACTGTCGCCGGAACTGATCGGCCGCATCGACCGCTCGGTTGCCGACACCGCCGGCGCATAGCCATTCCGCCGCCGCGGCGGCGGAATGGCCGCGATCGCCTCAGCGCGAGATCGCTTCGAGCCGAAGGTTTGTCGTGCGCGGGCCCATCGTGGCGATCACGATAAAGACCGCGATCATCGCGCTCGCAATAAACAGGAACACGCCGAGCGTCCCGTAATTGCGCAGGAAAAACGCGACAAAAAACCCGACAAAGATCGTGCTGAACCGGCTCCACGAATAGGTGAAGCCGACCGCCCGGGCGCGGATCCGGGTCGGGTAAAGCTCCGACTGGTAGGCGTGCAGCGAATAGGCAAAGATCGTGTTCGAAAACGCGATCAACAAGCCAAAAATGACGATCCCGACCGCGCCTCGCTGCTGTGAAAAGCACAGGCCAAAGGCGGCGATCGCCAGCGCCGAAACGCAGATCTGCCATTTGCGCTCAAAGCGGTCGGCGATCTGGGTCGCGACCAGGGCGGCGCCGGGCGAGGCAAGCGCGATCAGAAAGGTGTAGCCCAGGGATTTGGTGATCGTGATGCCCTGGGCGAGCAGCAGGGTCGGAACCCAGCTGGTAAATCCGTAATAACCGATCGTCTGCAGCAGCTGGAAGATCACGAGCATGATTGTCCGCTTCAGATAGGGCGGACGAAACACCTCGGCAAACGACCCGGTCGCCTCTTCGACCTCGCCCTCGAGCACTTGCGGCGGCGGCAGCGGGCGACCGGTGTCGGCTTCGATCCGCTGTTCGATCATGCGCGCCACCCGGTCGGCCTCGGCATGACGACCGTGCTGGGCCAGCCCGCGCGGCGATTCCGGCAATCCCAGCCGCAGCCACCAGGCGATCACCGCACCGCCGGCGCCGATCAACGCCACCCAGCGCCAGCCTTGGACCCCGAGCGGCATCCGCGGCACCAGCAAGAAGGCAAAGAACGCCGCCAACGGATAGGCGCATAGGCCGATCGTGGCGACCGTGGCAAAGGCGGCCCCGCGTCGCTCGCGCGGCACCAGCTCGGACAGGTAGGTGTCGATCGTGACGAATTCGACGCCGATGCCGATGCCGGCGATGAACCGCCAGATGACGAGCCCGACATCGGTCGATTGCATCGCCATCACAAAAGTCGCGAGCGAATACCAAACCAGTGCAAAAGTAAAGATCGTCCGCCGCCCGAAATAATCGGAGAGGGGGCTCGGCAACAGCGTCCCGATGAACATGCCGGTGAAGGTGGCGGCGACCAGGCTTGCATAGCCGTGGATGTCAAAAAAGCCCTTGGTCGTCGCCACCATGATGCCGGCCTTGAACAGGCCGGGCGCGATATAGGTGGTCAGGCCGTTGTCATAGATCTCAAAAAAGGCGCCGAGTGCCAGCAGGATGATGAAGCGCAGCATAAAGCCGGTCTGCGGCAGCCGGTCCATGCGCGCGGCAATCGTGGTTTTGGCGGGCAGGGCGCCGGGGACAGCGACATTTTCGACCACGGTGTTTCCTCCAACTTTTTTCGGATTGTTGCGTGCGCTACTGCGCGGGTCGCCACCGCCCTTTGGCGGGCGGTCGTGACCGCGAGGGACTAGCGCGCAAGCCGGGACAGTTCGGGCATCGTCCGGGCGAGCGCCCGCGCAAAACGTTCGACCGCCTCGTCGATTTCGGCCGGGCCGATGCACAGCGGCGGCGAGAACGACACGGTGTCGGTAAAGCCGAGCGCGCGGACCAGCAGCCCTTCGTCAAAGGCGTTGCGCGCGACCAGTCGCTGCGGCTGGCTGTCGGGGGCAAAAAACCGCCGCGTTTGCTTGTCGGCGACAAACTCCACCCCGATCATCAGCCCCTCGCCGCGAATGTCGCCGACAAAGGGATGGTCGCCGATCCGCTGACGCAGGCACTGGCGGAGATAGGGACCCATTTGGGCGGCATTTTCAACCATTTGTTCGTTTTCGATAATGTCGAGATTGGCCATCGCCACCGCCCCGCCGACCGGGTGGCCGGAATAGGTAAAGCCATGCATCACCGGTCCCGAATGCGGCGACGCCTCGCGCAAGACCGACCATATCCGCTCGCCGACCAGCGACGCCGACAGCGGAAAATAGGCGCTCGTCAGCCCCTTGGCCAAGGTGACGAGATCGGGCTGGAGCCCGTAGAGTGCGCTGGCAAACCATACCCCGGTGCGGCCAAAACCGGTGATGACCTCGTCGGCGATCAGCAAAATGTCGTGCTCGGCGAGAAGCCGCCCCACTCTGGCAAAATAGTCCTTTGGCGGCACCAGCGCGCCGCCTGTGCCCATCACCGGCTCGGCAATAAAGGCGGCAATCGTATCCGGGCCCTCGCGCGCGATCAGCGCTTCGAGATCGGCGATCAGCCGGTCGGTAAACGCCGCTTCGTTTTCGCCGGGCCGGGCAAAGCGATAGAAATGCGGACAGGCGGTATGCAGCACGCCGGCGACCGGGAGATCGAAGGCGCGATGAAAGGCCGCAATGCCGGTCAGGCTGCCGGCGGCGTAAGTAAGGCCGTGATACGCGCCCAACCGGGCAATGATCTTCTTCTTTTGCGGCCGGCCACGAAGGTTGTTGTAGTAGCGAACCAGCTTGAAATTGGTGTCGTTGGCGTCAGACCCCGAGGTCCCGAAAAACACCCGGGCGAGGCCCGGAACACCGGCCTTTTCACGGAACAGCGTCAACAGCCGGTCGGCGAGGCGGATGATCGGCTCGTTCGAATAGGCCGAGAAGGTGTGGTAATAGCCGAGCTCGGCCATTGCCCGCGCCGCCGCATCGCCCAGTTCGGCGCGGCCGTAGCCGACATTGACGCACCACAACCCGGCGCCGCAATCGATCAGCTCGCGCCCGCGCCGGTCGCGCAGTCGCACCCCGGTGCCGCCGGCGATGATCGTCGGGCCGTCTCTGAGATGCTCGGCTATCGAGGTGGTGGGATGGAAAAAACTCTGCCGATCCATCTCCTCGAGCGAATAGTTTTGCGCGTCCGCGACCATCGATTCCTGCCCATCCATCGCGACCCGGCGGCCGGCCCTCCGCGCCACGCATCGCACAATGGCGACAAACGGCGCTGTGAAGGCTTCCTGTTGCAGAGCCGCGGCGAGCTTAACGCCGGGTCGGCGCCAATGCCATCTCCCGGTCACCGAATTGTGAAATGCGTCGAGACGGCGTAGACGCCACCTCGCAAGCGGCAAGCGTTGCGCGCCGAAATGGGGAGGATGGGTATGATGTGGAAATCGTCGCTGATCGCCGTCTTGATCGCCGTGGCCGCACCGGCCCTTGCCCAGGCGCCGGCGCCGCCGCCGGTATTCGTTCGCGGAACGGTCGAGACTTTCACGGACCACCAGTTGACTGTCAAAGGCCGCGACGGCGCGGCGGTTGCGGTCAAGCTGGCGCCCAATTTCGGCGTGCGCGGGGTGGTGAGCCGCACGCTCAACGACATCAAGCCCGGCGACAAGGTCGGCATCACCTCGGTCGTCGATCCCGAGGGTGTCCGCAAAGCCGTCGAAATCCACATCTTCTCACCGGATATGACCGGCGTTCCGATGGCGGAGCTGCCATGGGATCTGGTGCCGGGCGGCCGGATGACCAATGCGCCGGTGGCCGAGGTCAAAAGCGCCCCGCAGGACCGCACGATCACCGTCGCGCTCAACGGTAAGCAAATCCAAATCGCGGTGCCGGCCGGCACGCCGATCGTCGGCTATGTGCCGGGCGCGGCTTCGTTGCTGAAGCCCGGAGCCGCGGTCTTCCTGGTCGCCCGCAAGGCGCCGGACGGCTCGCTGACCGCCGCCGGCGTGACCGCCGAAAAGAACGGCGTCAAGCCGCCGATGTAAAAAGAAAGCTGCGCCACCCATGCCGACGGCATTCCCGTGGACCGACCACAATCGACGGCTCGTGCCGTTGAAACTCGCCGTGTTCGTCGCCCTGTTCGGTCCGGCGGCGTGGGTGGTGTTTGCTTACGGCGCCGGCCTGCTCGGCGCGCGGCCATTGAACGAGGCGATCCACGAGGCCGGGCTGTGGACGATCCGGCTCATCTTTCTGGCCTTGGCGGTCAGCCCCTTGCGCCAGATTTGGCAATGGCCGCGGCTTATCCTGGTGCGGCGGATGGTCGGGGTCGCGGCCTTTGCCTACGCCCTGTTCCACCTGTCTCTTTACGTGACCAGCGAAAGCTTTGATGTCGGCAAGGTGGCGAGCGAGATCGTGTCGCGCGTTTATCTGACGATCGGCTTTGCCGCGTTGCTCGGGTTGTCGGCGCTGGCGGCGACCTCGACCGACGGCATGGTGCGGCGGCTTGGCGGACGCCGCTGGCAAAGACTGCACCGCCTCGTCTATCCGATCGCGGTTCTGGCCGTCATTCATTTCAGTTTTCAGGCAAAGCTCGATCTCTGGGAGCCGACGGTGATGGCGGGATTGCTCGGCTGGCTTTTGGGCTACCGGGTCTTGGCTTGGCGCTTCGGGATCCGCGGATATTTGGCCTGGCCATGGGTCGTTGTGCTCGCTGTGATTGCGGCAATCGGCACCGCGCTCGGCGAGGCGGCCTATTTTCACCTCGCCTTTCATGCCCCGCTCATGCGGGTGCTGGCCGCCGATTTTTCGCGGACGACCGGGCTGCGTCCGGCGGTCGTGGTGCTGGCGATCGGGCTTGCGGTCAGCGCAATCGGGGGGCTGCGTCGCCTGAGCGTACAGCACGGGCAGCGGCGGCTGCGAGCCTCGCGGGTCTAGGCCGGCCCGTTCAACGCGCGCCCGAAGATGTCGCGATTGGGCCGGCGCCGGGTCGCGGCGCGCCGACGAAAAGCGGCGGCGAGTGGCCCCGAACCCATCATCGGAAGCTCGCGAGCGAATGCCTCGAAAGCGGGTGGGGGGTCGAGGGCGTCGAAAGCCGCCGGCGAGTTTGGCAAGCCTGATCTGGCGCGGCCGCGATAAGCTGATATCGTGGGCGCCCGATGAGTGCCCATTGGCGGGAGGAGAGCAGCATGAATTCGAACGGCAAGGTGGCGCTGGTGACCGGCGGCGGCAGCGGCATCGGCAAAGTCTCGGCTCTGGCGCTGGCGCGCGAAGGCTTCGCCGTGGTCGTCGCCGGCCGCCGCCCCGAGCCGCTGCAGGCCGTCGTCGGCGAAATCGAGAGCATGCAGGGCCGGGGGCTGGCGGTGCCGGCCGATGTCGCCGACCCCGACTCGGTGCGCGCCCTGTTTGCCAAGACCAAGGAAACCTATGGCCGGCTCGACGTGCTGTTCGACAACGCCGGTTTTGGCGCCGCGGCACCCATCGAGGAATTGCCCTATGACCGCTGGCGGGCGGTTATCGATACGATCTTGACCGGCTCGTTCCTGTGCACCCAGGAGGCCTTCAAGATCATGAAAGACCAGACGCCGATGGGCGGCCGCATCATCAACAACGGCTCGATCTCGGCGCATGTGCCGCGGCCCAATTCGGTCGCCTACACCTCGGCCAAGCACGCGATTACCGGGCTGACCAAATCGACCTCGCTTGATGGCCGCAAATACGACATCGCCTGCGGCCAGATCGACATCGGCAATGCGCTGACCGAGATGACGCAGCGGATGACCCGCGGGGTGCCGCAGGCCAATGGCACGGTCATGGTCGAGCCGACGATGGATGTCGCCAATGTCGCGCGCGCCGTCGTCTTCATGGCGACCGTGACCCCGGAAGCCAATGTCCAATTCCTGACCGTGATGGCGACCAAAATGCCGTTTGTCGGCCGCGGTTGAGGGGTGGCGCAAGATTACGGCCGCTCGGCGCCGGGCTTCACCGCCGGCGCCCACCCGCTTCGCCCCGCCACCGGCGCCCGCCGAAACGATGAGGAAACGCAATGGAGTTCACAATTACGCGGTTGACGCCGCATACCGGTGCCGAAATCCGCGGCATCGATCTAAATCAGAATCTCGACGCCGACACTCGCGCGGCCCTGAACCGCGCCTTTGCCAAAAATCATGTATTGGTGATCCGCGACCAGCGTTTCACGCCGCCGCAATTTATCGCCGCCGCCCAGATCTTTGGCGAGCTGTTCCAGCACGACAAGCGCGAGATGCATGTGCCGGGCTACCCGCAACTTTACTATGTCTCGAACGAGCAGACGGTGCCCGGCAAGCGTTACATTTCGGGCGAGACGTTTCACACCGACCATTCCAATCATCCGGCGCCGCCCAAGGCGACAATGCTCTACCCGGTCGCACTGCCGAGCCATGGCGGTGACACCCAATATGTCAACATGCACCAAGCCTATGACGATCTCGACCCGCCGATGAAGGCGCGGATCGACGGGTTGAAGGCGGTGCACGTTTACCAGAGCAAATACAGCCCGCGCGAATTGCGGCCGCTCAGCGAAGAGAGCGCGCGGCTCGTCCCGCCCCCCGGCATTCATCCGCTGGTCCGCACCCATCCCGAAAACGGCCGCAAGGCGCTTTATTTGAACCCGGTGCGGATCGAGGCGATTGTCGGCATGGGTGAGCGGGAGGCGCTTGATCTCGTCGCCGAATTGATGGCGCACGCGATCCAACCGAAATACGAGTACCGCCACCAGTGGCGATACGGCGATTTCGTGATCTGGGACAACCGCAGCGTCATCCACAAGGCCAATCCCGATTATGACATGAGCGAGCGCCGCTATCTCTATCGGCTGATGCTGAAGGGCGAGCCGCCGATGTGACGCGGCAGGCGCCGAGGTGAGGGGGAGCCGCATGGCGGAGGTTTCGCACCGCACGCTGACCGCCAACGGCATCCGCCTGCATATTGCCGAACAGGGGGAGGGCCCGCTTGTGCTGCTGTGCCATGGCTTCCCGGAGCTGTGGTATTCGTGGCGACATCAGCTGCGGCTCTGGCGGCGGCCGGGTTCCGGGCGGTGGCGGTCGATATGCGCGGCTATGGCGGCAGCGATCGGCCCGAGGGCATCGACCAGTACACGGTGTTGCACCTGGTCGGTGACATGATCGGGCTCCTCGATGCGCTCGGCGCCGCGCGGGCGGTTATCGCCGGGCATGATTGGGGAGCGGTGGTCGCGTGGTATGCGGCGCTGCTGCGCCCCGACCGGTTTCGCGGCGTCATCGGGCTCAGCGTTCCGTTTCTGCCACGCGGGCCGGTACCGCCGACGAGATTGATGCCGCAGACCACAGATGCGGTGTTCTATCAGCTCTACCTGCAGACCCCCGAAATGCCCGAGGCGGAGTTGGCGCAGGACGTCCGCCGCTCGCTTCGCGGCATCCTCTACGCGAATTCGGGGGGCAATCCCCATCCTCCGCCCAAGGCCGCGATCGGCATGGTGCCGCGGCGCGGCGGCCTTGCCGCGCGTCTGGCAAGCGATCTTGCCAACCCGGCGACCTTGCCCGCCTGGCTCGGCGAGGATGACGTGGATGTGTTTGCCGCCGAATTCGGCCGCACCGGGTTTCGCGGTGGACTCAATTATTACCGCAACATCGACCGCAATTGGGAACTCCTCGCCCCGTTCGCCGGCGCCAGGGTCGAGGTGCCGGCGCTCTACATTGTCGGCGACCGCGATCTGGTCGCGGCGTTTGCCGGCATGGACCAGCTGATCCCGAATTTGGTGCAATGGGTGCCGCGACTGCGCCGGACCGTGGTCTTGCCGGGCTGCGGACACTGGACGCAGCAGGAGCGGGCGGCCGAGGTTAACGCCGCGCTGATCGAGTTCCTCGGCGCCCTTTGAGCGGATCGAGGCCGCGACCCCGACAGACATTCGATGCAACCGGAGGAGAGGGGAGAAATGCGCTGGATACGTTTTGAAACCGCCGGGAAAACCGCTTACGGCATCCTCGACGGCGATACGGTGAGCGAGGTCAAGGGCGACCCGTTTTCGGGTTACGAAAAGACCGCGACCCGCCACAAATTGTCGGCGGTCAAATTGCTGGTGCCGGTCGAGCCGCGCACCTTTTATTGCGCCGGCCTTAACTATGCCGAGCATGTGATCGAGACGGCGCGCAAACGCGGCCAGGAACCCAATTTGCCCAAGGCTGCCGATATCGGCTATCGCGCCAACAACGCGCTTATCGCGCATGGCGAAGCCATCGTCATCCCCAAAGATGCGACCGAGCGCTGCCAGTACGAGGGCGAACTGGTCGCGGTCATCGGCAAGAAGGCCAAGCATTTGAGCGAAGCCGAAGCCTTGTCCTGTGTGCTCGGCTGGACCATCGGCAACGATTTCAGCGAGCGCACCTGGCAGGCCAATGACCGGACCCTGTGGCGGGCAAAAAATACCGACACCTTCAAGCCGATGGGGCCGTGGATCGAGACCGATTTCGACCTCGACCAGGCGGAGACCATCATCCGCGTCAATGGCGTGGTCAAAGACCGCTTCAAGACCAGCCACATGCTGTTTGGGCCGGCGACCTTTATCAGCCGGATGTCGCAATATCTGACGCTCTATCCCGGCGATGTCGTGTGGATGGGGACCGAAGGCTCGCCCGAAAACGTCAAGCACGGCGATGTCATCGACATCGAAATCACCGGCCTCGGAACGCTGTCCAATCCGGTGGTGCGCGAGGGGATGTAGCGCCGGCTGGGCGGAGCCGGCGGGCGAACGCGCAGCCGCGAGCCTGCCGCTTCGCTTTGACTTGCTCCCGCCCGGCGGTTTAGGATCGCGGCGCAAAACGCCGGCATATTGTCGGCCACAATAAACAAACGGGGCCGTGATTGCGGTTCCGCGAACAGGAGGTCGGCATGCCGCAAGGCGCGCTCGCTACAGCTTTGCCCTGGTATCGCACCCTCAGCCGCGAGCAGTGGAAAGTGCTGTTCGTCTCGAATCTGGGTTGGCTGTTCGACGGGTTCGAGATCTATGCGTTGTTTCTGACCGTCGGCTTTGCCTTGCACCAGCTGCTCGAGACGGCGCAGCTGGCGGCGCTTCCGCGCTATGCCGGCATCGTGCTCGCCACCACCGTTTTCGGCTGGGCGACGGGCGGCGTGATCGGCGGTGTCATTGCCGATTACATCGGCCGCAAGCGAACGATGATGCTGGCGGTGCTCGCTTATGCGCTGACGACGGGTTTGAGCGCGATCGCATGGAATTGGGAATCGTTCGCGGTCCTGCGCTTTCTTGTCGGCGTCGGGATCGGTTCGGAATGGGTGACCGGCGCCTCGCTGGTCTCCGAGCTGTGGCCCGATCATGCGCGCGGCAAGGGCGGCGGATTGCTGCAGAGCGGCGCCGGGATCGGCAGCTTTGTCGCCTCCGGGGTGTGGCTCGTGATCGGCGGCTTGGGACCCAACGCTTGGCGCTTCATGTACCTCGTCGGCATCTTGCCGGCGCTGCTCGTGTTCTGGATCCGGCGCACGATGCCCGAATCGTCACGCTGGGAGGAAGCCAACGAACGCCGGCGCGCCGTGCGCGCCCGGCAACGCGCCGGGGCCGCGCTCGAAGGAATCGATGCGGCACTGACCCGCTTTACCGTCGCCGACATGTTTTTCGACCGGAGTGTGCGCCCGCGACTGATCGCCGCGTTTTTGATGATGCTGTCGGTGACATTCGGGTTCTGGGGG
>JAJPIH010000212.1 GCA_021324875.1 Alphaproteobacteria bacterium | reverse complement strand
TATCGGGTCCCTGCGAAGGCAGGGATCCATCCTGCAACCGCTCCTTCGCCGGTGAAAAGGGTTCCTGCCGGCGCAGGGAACCTCGAATTGCCCCGCGCGTTTGTCGGGTCCCTACGCAGGCAGGGATCCATCCTGCAACCGCTCCTTCGCTGGCGAAATGGGTTCCTGCCTTCGCAGGAACCTCGAATTGCCCCGCGCGTTTATCGGATCCCTGCGCAGGCAGGGATCCATCCTGCAACCGCTCGAGCGCTGGCGAAATGGGTTCCTGCCTGCGCAGGAACCTCGAATTGCCCCGCGCGTTTGTCGGATCCCGGCGAGGGCAGGGATCCATCCTGCAACCGCTCGTTCGCCGGTGCAATGGGTTCCTGCCTTCGCAGGAACCTCGAATTGCCCCGCGCGCTTACCGGATCCCGGCGAAGGCAGGGATCCATCCTGCAACCGCTCCTTCGCCGGCGAAATGGGTTCCTGCCTTCGCAGGAACCTCGAATTGCCCCGCGCGTTTGTCGGGTCCCTGCGCAGGCAGGGATCCATCGTGCAACCGCTCGAGCGCCGGAGCAATGGGGCTCCTGCCTGCGCAGGAACCCCGATTTGCGCCGCATGCCAGCGACGGAGATCGGCCTCGGCATCGCTCCTCTTTATCGGATCCCGGCGCAGGCAGGGATCCATCGTACAACCGCTCGTTTGCCGGTGAAAAGAGTTCCGGCCGGCGCCGGAACCTCGATTTGCCCCGCGCGTTTACCGGATCCCGGCGAAGGCAGGGATCCATCGTGCAACCGCTCGAGCGCAGGCGACATGGGTTCCTGCCTACGCAGGAACCCCGAATTGCCCCGCGCGTTTGCCGGATCCCGGCGCAGGCAGGGATCCATCCTGCAACCGCTCCTTCGCCGGCGACATGGGTTCCTGCCTGCGCAGGAACCCAAGCATGTGTTTACCCACCGGGAGGCGGCACGTTCGTCCGAAGATATGTTCCTGCCTTCGCAGGAACCCCGAATTGCCCCGCATGGCAGCGACGGCGATCAGCTCCGGCATCGCTCCTCTTTACCGGATCCCGGCGAAGGCAGGGATCCATCGTGCAACCGCTCGAGCGCAGGCGACATGGGTTCCTGCCTGCGCAGGAACCCAAGCATGTGTTTAACCCTCGCCGCGGCCGACCCACTGGCCGTAGACCGGGTATTGGCAGCAGACAAATTCGATATAGGCCGGGCGGCCCGAATTATTGATTTCGAGCGCCCGCTTGAGCGCCGGAATGATTGCCGCGGGCGCCGTGACCCGCTCGGTGTGGAAGCCCAGCGCGCCGATCACCTTTGACATATCGACCTCGTCGGGGCCCAGCACCCGGTGGGTGAACGGATCATGTCCCGCCCCCCAGAAGCCGGGCCCGTAGCCGGCAAAGCCGCCATTGGAGATGTGAGCGATCGTGACCCCGAGCTTTTCGCGCAAGAGCACCTCGAGATTGCCGAGCATGTAGCCGAGCCCCGCCTCGCCGGTCACCGCCACCGACGCCCTCTCTGGAAACGCCTTTTTGGCGGCAATCGCCGCCGCCAGGCTAAAGCCCAAGGTCGAGACATTGCCCCAGCCGAGAAAACCGCGCGGGATCAAGGTGTCGAAGACGGTCGAGAGCTGGTCGCGGGTATTGCCGCTCTCATGCGTCACAAACGAATTCTTCAGATCCAGCACCTGCATCAGATCGCCATACACCCGGTACGGGTTGATCGGCGTCTCGTCGGAATTCATGACCTGGCGGTAGCGGGCGAGGGCCTGGTCGCGCACCGCCTTGATTTCCGCCACCACATCGCCCGCCTTGCGGCCGGCGCCGGCGGTGCGGTCCGACACTTCGCGGCACAGCGCCGCCAAGGTCAGGCGCGCATCGCCGAGCACCGCATGCGCGGTCGGATACATTTTGTTGATGTGCAACTCGTCGACATTGCAGTGGATGATGGTCTTTTTCGCCGGCTCGGGAATGCCGTGGCTGAAGCGGCCCGGCGACAGGCTCGAGCCGATCGCGAGGATCAGGTCGCTGTGGTTGAGGTAATGCGCCACCTGGTCGCCGCGCACGCCGACAAACAGCGGATGGTCTTCGGGAAAGGCGCCCTTGGCTTTGAGCGTCGTGATCACCGGCGCATTGACGAGCTCGGCCAGCGCTTTCAATTCGTCGGCGGCGCCGGCGTAGATGACCCCCTCGCCGGCATAGATCAGCGGGCTCTTGGCTTGCAGCAGCCGGTCGACGGCGGCCTTCACATCGGCCGGGTCGGGAGCCGATTTCCAGCCCTTGACCGGATGGTAAGGGTCGGCGGTCTCGTCATAGGTGGCGGTGGCGTTGGGAATGGCCAGGATCACCGGGCCCGGCCGGCCGCTGCGCAGCATCGTGAAGGCGCGGCGCATCAGCTCGGGCGTGCGCTCGGGCCGGTCGAGATAGCCGAACCACTTCGACACGGTCTTCATCGCCGAGGCGACATCGTATTGGCTGTTGCCCGAGGCGCCGGCCGGCACGCCGTCGGTGATGCACAGAACCGGCGAGCCGTCCTCAAAGGCTTGCGCCATGCCGGCATAGGCGTATTGCATGCCGGCGGCATTGACGCCGCCCTGGAAGGTGGCGACCCCGATCTTGGCGCCGGCGGTGATGCGCGAGAACGCGTCGGCGACCGCGACGGCGTAGCGGTCGTCGCGCATCATCAGCATCGGCACCCCCTCCCGGCCAAGCGCGTTATTCACCCGGCACACCGGGAAGGTGGAAACCCAACCCACACCCTCCTGTTTGAGAATGCGGGCGATGCCGGTCGCTACATCGATCGTCATGGGTGGGATCTCCTGTGCATCGCGCCGAGCCGTCAGCCTTTTGCGTCGGCGGGCAAGCATAGCAGCATCGAATGATCGGCCGCGCGCCGCTTTCCCGGCGGCAGGCAAGGCGATCGGCCCGGCAATCGCGGTCAATGCAAAAAGACCGGCGGCCGCCGGTTCAGAATGGGCAAATCTTGCCGTGCGGCCGAGGTTCTCCCCCGCCGGGGACGGGACCGCCCAAGAAGGGCGGTCCCGTTTGTGGCAAAGCTCAGCTCGCCGGCCGCGCGACCGCGACGAGTTTGTTGCCGTCCGGATCGCGCAGATAGGCAAGATAAGCGCCATTCGGGCGCACGCCGGGCGGATCCTCGATCGAGGTACCGCCATTGGCGACGCCGGCCTTGTGCCAGGCTTCGGCGAGCTTGGGGGCGCCGACCGAGAATCCGATCGTACCGCCATTGGCGGGCGTCGCCGGCTTGCCGTCGATCGGTTTGGTCACCATGAAACGGGCGCCGTTATGCGTGTAGGCGAGCCGGCCCTCGCGCACCTCTGTGCCGGGCTGCCCGCCGATCGCGGTAAACAGCGCGTCGTAGAACTTCTTCGACCGCGCGATGTCGTTGCTGCCGACCATGACATGGCTGAACATCTTTTTCTCCTCCTCAAAGGCCGTGGCCGGGTAGGACATAAGACAGGATGCCGGGCCCGGTCCACCGCGGAAAATCGCCGCCGGCCGCGGCGCGGTTTTGGTTGCTGCGACCGCTTCTTTGCTCGGCCGGCGGGGCGGCGGCGCGGCTTACCCGACCGCCTCGTAGACCGCGCGCCAGCGGCGGATCGCGTCGATATGGGCGTCTACGGTGGCGAGGTTCGCCCCCATGGTCACAACCGAGATGTGGCTCCCCCCGGCCTGCCGCCAGGCCGCAATATCGCCCGGCCACTGGTTGTCGCCGCGGCTGTATTGCTGGATCGATTCAAAGCCGAAGGCGGCCTTGTCGCGGCCGAGCGCGGCGAGCTTGGCTTCGATTTTCGCCTTGATCTGCACCGCCTCGGTTTGCGTCCGACCCGAAAACAGAAAGCCGTCGCCGATCCGCGCCGCGCGGTCGTAAGCGGCCTCGCTAAAGCCGCCAAGCCATATCGGAATGCGGCGTTTCGGGCGGGGCAGAATTCCGGCCCGGTCGATCTTGTGGTCGGCGTCGGCGTATTCGACCACCGGCTCTTCCCATAATTTGCGGATCAGCGCGATCTGCTGCTCCTGCCGCCGGCCGCGGCGGCGGAAATGCCGCGACATTTCGAGCCCGTCATACTCGACCCAATTCCACCCGACCCCGACGCCGAGGCGCAGCCGACCGTCGGAGAACAGGTCGACATCGGCCGCCTGTTTGGCGAACAACGCGGTCTGGCGCTGCGGCAGGATGATGACCCCGGTGACCAGTTCGAGCCGCTTGGTGAGGCCGGCAAGGTAGGCGTAGGTGACCAGCGGCTCGTGGAACGGGTCGGTCTCCTTGTAGGGTCCGGTCAGCGGAGGTTCTCTGCCGGCATGCACGGCCCCCAGAACATGGTCATAGATCACGATATGGTCGTAACCCAGATCCTCCGCCGCCTGGGCGAACGCCTTGACCGCGCCGACATCGCCGCCCAGTTCGACCTGCGGATAAACCACGCCAGCTTTCATCATACCTTCCTTTGCGCCCCGTCGACTGCCAACCGGCGCTTGCGCGAACGCGCCGGTCGTCACCTCCCGCCGCGGCGGCGGCGCCTTCCGCCCGCCTCTCCCGCTCTTCCTAGAAGAAGACGAAGGAGCGGACCACGACTTTCTTGCGGCAACGCGCGTTGCGCGGCACGGTCGGGTCGATGCAGGCGGTATGGAACGACCAACGCGAAATCGAGCCGTCGGTCACCGAATCATAGCATTTGAGCATCGAGACTTCGGTCGGCTTCTGCTGCGGGAACCAATACCATTCGTGGTCGGGACGATAGGTAAAACGGGTGGTCTCGCCGACCCGGTCGTCGTAGATCCGGTAGTTGGTGATGTATGGCTGGTCGGCGAAGGACGGCCAGGCGCACAGCACAAACGGGAATTGCTCGACGGTTTCGATCGGCTTGGCGAGGTTGATCGACATGAACCGCCGCGACATCTTCGCGTCGGCCTCTTCCTCGGTGTAGTGCTGCTGACGCCCGAAATTGCGCAAATTTTTGGTCAGCAATTCGCGGCACCGCACGCGGCCGCTGTTGTCATTGAGGTCGTTGTGCACGAGGTTGGCGTAATTGGCGTTGACCCCCGGGTTCTTGCCGTCCTGATCCTCGGTGCGGTCGCCGGTATAATCCTTGTCGAAGACGTCGTGGTTGTAGACCAGCGCGTCGGTCGCGTCCGGAAAGAATTCGAGCAGTAATTTCTCAATCTCCGGATAGTAGACGCTTTCCACCTCCGCCGCATCGTAGATATTGGTGCATTTGGACTCGAGATGGGCCAGCGCCAGGCCGAGCTTGTCCATGCATTCCGGGCTCTCGGGCGAGAGGCCGGGGTAGTATTCGCCGATGCGCCGCGCATCGCGCAATACCTGCGGGAAATAGAGGTCGCGCCGCCATTTGCCGCGCTCGTTCTGGCGCAAAATCGCTGCGATGTCGGCGCGCGCCGGGTCGCGCCAGATCGCGTTTGACGGAACCACCGAATAGCTCGGCCGCTCATAGACGGTATAGGGCAGCGGCAACGCCACCCCGCCTGGCGGGGCCTTCAATGTGTTCGACTGGCGGATGTATTCGACGCATTCGTCATAGTCGCGGAACCCGAGGCCCCAATTGGTCTTGATCGGGCCCGGCGGCGCCTGGGCGATCATCTCGCTGACCCGCCGGCTCTCGCCCGAGGCGATTTCGGCGAGCGCGTCTTCGAGCGCCTTGGCGGTGCCGGCATCGCCGTCCTTGTCGAACGCCATGTAGGACAGGCCGCCATTGGCCGCGATCGGTTCCGGCTGTCCTGCGGTGCGCTCGAGCGGCGGCACGTAGGCGACCGTCCCGTCATGGGGGTCCGCGACCTTGTTGTCGGCGACATCGAGCGGGCTCATCGCAACACCTCCGATTGGTTCAGCTTGAGCCTCGCACACAGCGCCCGTGTTTTCCAGCGCGCGATGCGCCGAGGCGGCGGCCAAGCCGAGGCGGCGGCCGCGAGCCGAGCCGGCGGGCCGTTGCCCGTCGCGCGACGGAACAACCTGCTTGGCTCCAACAGCTAGGCCGCGACCCGATGCGGCGCGACGACGGTCCGCAGCCAATTGCCGATCTCGGTTGTCCGCCGCAGCGGATCCATGATCTCGCTCGCTATCCCATACCGCCAAATCACATCGCGGCGGCCGGGGTCGGCATGCAGGCGGCGATAATCGGCGACGATCGCCAGGACCTCGTCGGTGTTGGCGGCAAACCCTTCGCCGACCAGCTCTTCGGCGCGCAATTCGAGCAAGGCGGCCGAAACCGCCAGATTGTGCTCGGGATGGTATTGCGTGCCGTGGAAGCTGCCGCGCCCCGGGGTGGTTACGGCCAGCGCCGGAACCGCCGAGAGTTCGTTGGCGGCCAGCACCTGCGAATGCGGCGGCAGTGTTTCAATCTCGTCGAGATGCGAGCAAAGCGCGTCGAAAACCGCGGGGCGGGAGGCGAGCAGCGGGTGCCAACGGCCGGCCGCGGTCACCGTAATGGCCCGCGCGATCGGCAGTTCGCGTCCGCGCGGATTGCGCCGGACCGTGCCGCCAAGCGCCACGGTTGCCAGTTGCAGACCCCAGCAGCTGCCCCACACCGGCAGGCCGGCGCCAAGAGCCGCGCGCACAAAATCGATCTGCCGGGTGACATAGGCCGAGGGATCGTAAATGTGCAGCGGGGAGCCGGGGATCATCACCCCGTCGAAATCCGACCAGGTGGCGCCCAACGGCAAGGCTTCGTGATCGGCGATATTCACCGCCGTGCAGCGGATCTCGGGGCGGTGCAAGCGAACCGCCTCGGCAAACAGCGAAAAATTGGCGGGAAGGCCGAACCGCGCCCGCTGCGCCTGCCAGACAGAAGGTGTGCCCTCGGCAATCAGGATGTTCGGCATCATGCCCCCGGCGAGTTTCGCGCTCAGTATATATCGCTATAGGTCGCTATATATCGCTATAGGTCGCTCGCACCCGGGCTCAATGGCGGCGCGGCGCGGCCGGTCTCGCTATCTCGCGATGCGGTCCCGGGAGAGGCACGGACCCCCATCGCCCGTCTGCCTATGGCGGCAGGGATGGGTAAAAATCCGCGCAATGCGGGTTTTCACATCTGGCGAAGGGGGCGGGATTCGAACCCGCGAGACGATTCATCACCGTCTACACACTTTCCAGGCGTGCGCCTTCAACCGCTCGGCCACCCCTCCGGCAACCGTGACAAGGCCGCGCTGGCGCCGAGATTAGACGCCGAGGCCCTTAGCTGCAACGGCCCCGCGCCGGCCAGTGGGATCGCCGCGCGACCGGCGCAACCCGCCGCTCGCCTGTCGCCCGCGCCGCCGCGCTTGGCGGTCGGCTGGGCCACCCGGCGACCGGCGTCGCGCCGGTTCGGGCATGCTCCGAGCCAAACCGCCGCCTTTCGACGCCCGCCGCCTATCGGCGACCGGCCAGCGCCTGTTCCTTCCACAATTCCCACGGCCGGCCGATCTGGGCGCGATTGGTCGCCGCTGCGGCGGCCGCCTCATCCGGGTTCAAAAACACCACCCTGCCGCCGCCAAGCCGCAGCGCCTCGCTCGCGAGCCGGGCATTGACCTCGGTATAGATCGCCCGGAACACGGCTTCCCGGATCGAACCACCGACGACGACATTGCCGTGGCCGCGCATCAGCGCCACCGGCGCATCGCCCAAGGTCCGCGCCAGCGCCGCCCCGAGCGCCGGGTCGCGGACCAGCATGTCGGTCGCCGGCCCGCCCGCCTCGCGGATCTCGAACACCGGAACGCCCGCACCGAGAAAGCCGGCGAGATGAAACACCGGCCGCAGCGCCACCTCGACAACCCCGAACGGGATCACCGCCGGCGAGTGGCTGTGGACAACCGCCTGCACTTCGGGGCGCGTCCGGTAGATCTCGCCATGGATGAAGCGCTCGAGATAGGGGGTGCGCCCGCGCGCGTCGAGAGCCTCGCTGTCGAGCCCGAACTCCATGATGTCGGCGGCCGTGACCAGCGCCGGCGCCATGCTTCGCGCCAGCAGAAAGCGGTCGGGGTGCTTGTCGTGGCGGGCGCTGACATGGCCGAACCCGTCGATAACGCCCTGTTGCGCGAGGATCCAGTTGGCGGCGACGAGATCGTCGATCAGCGCGCTATCGGCCGAACCCGGCGTGCGGAGGCCGGCGCCGGTTGCGGCAACGATGCCGAAGATTTCGCTCAGCAGATGTCTCAGCATCGGCATTCTCCGCCGGGCATTGGATCAACGATCAACCGAGCGCGGGGTGGTCGGCGCGCGCAAACCGGGGCCTGGCCCGGGCGCGGCGCGGCGCGCAGCCTATGCTTGGCGCTGCCATCCCCACCACGCACACAGCGCCTCGCCCATAATCAGGCGCTTGTCGTCCTCGCCGAGCCAGGGAAGCTCTTCGGTGAACATCGTCACGCATTGGCGCCACGAGCAGCGCATCTTGGTGATGTCGGTGCACCAAAACATCCGTTCCGGCCCAAACGCGTCATAGACCTGGCGCAGCCAGACCTGCATGCCGGCAAACGGGTAAGCCTCGCTCGAATAATGCGGCACGCCGGTCGCCTTGACCGCGACATTCGGAAATTTTGCCAAGGCCAGCAACTCGGGCATATGGGTCATTGCCGCGGCGTCCTTCAGGGTGGTTGTTCCGCCGCGACCGCCCAGATGATCGATCGTCAGCCGCAGCCCGGGGTGACGCTCGGCAATGCGCCCCAATGCGGCGAGCGAATCCGTGGCCAGCATCGCGATCGGCACGCCGGCGGCCTCGGCCGCCGCCCACAGCCATTCGAGGCTGCCATCGGCAAGCCGCCGCCGCGCCGGATCCGCCAAAAACGTGTAGCGCAGGCCGAGCATGCCCGGCTGCGCTCGCCAGCCAGCGATGCGCGCCCGCGACTGCGGCTCGTCGAGCGGCAGCGAGCCCATGATCGCACAGCGACCCGGATAATCCCGCACCGCCTGCAGCGCCATCGCGGTCGCGTTCGGGTCCCAGCCCGGCGGATGAATAACCGCGCCATCGACCCCGGCTTCGTCCATCAGCGCGATGGCCTCGGCCGGGGTGAAGGCGGTGACCTGGCGGTGCGAGAGGTTGCTCGGCAAACCGCTGCCCCAGAGGTGAATTTGCGCGTCGATGATCTGCATCGCACCCCTGCCGTGGTTGACCGGGGCGATTTTGAAACCCGGTCGCTGAAACCCAGCGCCGGGAATGTTAGCGGCCTTAGCGGCGTCTGTCAGGGTATCGGGCGAAGTTGCCGATCGCTTCATTAGGCCGGCGCCGCGAGCTGCGCTATGATCGGTCGCGAGGACGCCCCCGCACATCCTGGGCGAAAGGAAAGGCCTCGCATGACCCTAACGCGCGAGCCGTTGATCGGCGTCCTCAATGCCGGATCGTCGTCGCTCAAATTCGGTTTTTACGAAGGCGAAACGCGGCTGCTCGGGGGTGAGGTCGAGGGGGTCGGGATATCGCCCAAGGCCCGCGCCGTCGGCCCCGACGGGGCAGCCATCGCGCCGCCGCCACTGGGCGACGCGCCGGCGTCCAATTCCAGCGAGCTGCTGTCGGTGATCATGTCGTGGGCGCGCGAGCGGCTTGGCGGCCGCCGGCTTGCCGCCCTCGGCCATCGCGTCGTGCATGGCGGCCTGCGCCATTCGCGCCCGGTGCGGGTCACGCCCGAGCTGCTGGCCGAGCTCGACGCGCTGGTGCCGCTGGCACCGCTCCACGAGCCGCACAACCTCGCCCCGATCAGGATGGCGCTGCGCCTCGAACCCGACCTGCCGCAGGTGGCCTGCTTTGACACCGCGTTCCACCGCAGCGCTCCCGAGATCGAACAGGCGTTTGCCTTGCCCTATTCGCTGTTCGAGGAGGGGGTGCGGCGCTACGGCTTTCATGGGTTGTCCTATGAATACATCGCCGCGGCGCTGCGCGTTCGCGCGCCGGAATTGGCGGATGGCCGGGTGGTGGTGGCGCATCTCGGCAATGGGTGCTCGGCCTGCGCGATCAAAGCCGGCGTGTCGGTGGCGACGACGATGGGTTTTACCGCGCTTGACGGCTTGCCGATGGGGACACGCTGCGGCGAACTCGACCCCGGGGTTGTGCTGCACCTGATCCAGCAAAAAAAGATGAGCGCCGAGGCGCTGGTCGATCTGCTTTATCGCCGCTCGGGGATGGTTGGGCTGTCCGGGGTGTCGTCGGATTTCCGTGAATTGCTCGCCAGTTCGGACCCGCGAGCCAAGTTTGCGGTCGAGCTGTTCTGCTACCGGGTTGCCCGCCATGTCGCTTCTCTGGCCGCGGCGTTGGGCGGGCTCGACGCGGTCGTGTTCACTGCCGGGGTCGGAGAGAACGCCGCCCCGGTGCGGGCCGCGATCTGCCGCGCCTGCGCTTGGCTTGGGCTCGACTTGGACGAGGCCGCCAATCGTGATCACCGCCCCTGGATCAGCACGCCGTCAAGCCGGGTCAAGGCGCTGGTGATCGCGACCGACGAAAATCTGATGATCGCGCGCCACACCCGGGCGGTGATCGCCCTTTGAACAGAGAGGCCCCCATGTCCGACACCAACCGCGCCGCCCAATCTGGCATTTTCTCTGCCGACGACCTACGCCGCCGCATGGCCCAGCTCGAGGCACAAAAGGCGGCCGAGGAAATGCGCCGCCGGCAAGCGCAGGAAGAGCAGCAAAAAGCGGTGATGGCGGAATTTTCGCGGCCGCCGGATCGGACCCCGGAGCAATTGCTGGCGCAAGTCATGCAGCTGATCAGCCATGCCGCCGAACACGGCGCGAGAGAGGTTCAGGTCTACCGCTTTCCCAACACGATGTGCACCGATCGCGGCCGCCGCATCAACAACCGGGAGGACGACTGGCCGCAGACCCTGGAGGGTCGCCCGAAAGCGGGCTTCGAGTTCTGGCGCGATCATCTGCGGCCGCTGGGTTTTGGCCTCAAGGCCGAAGTGCTCGACTATCCGGGCGGCATGCCCGGCGATATCGGCTTTTTCCTGACCTGGAGCTAGCCGCGCGCCGCGACAAGCCGGGGTTCGGCGGCGAAATGACCGCCACCGGGAGGCGGGGGCGGGATTGAAATCCACCGCCAAAAATCGCAATCGCAGATCGGGAGGTATGGCGATGGTCAGCGCGGTCGATAACGCGCCGGGCGGCGACAAGATGGAACGCAAAGATTATGAGCGCGAACTGACGCGCCTGCATGTTGAACTGGTCAAGCTGCAGCTTTGGGCCGTCCATTCCGGGCTTAAGGCGTGCATTGTCTTCGAGGGGCGTGACGGCGCGGGCAAGGGCGGCACGATCAAGGCGATCACCGAGCGGGTGAGCCCGCGGATCTTTCGCGTCGTCGCGTTGCCGGCGCCGACCGAGCGCGAGACGACCCAAATGTATGCGCAGCGCTACATCCCGCACCTGCCGGCCGGCGGGGAGATCGTGATCTTCGACCGCAGCTGGTACAACCGCGCCGGGGTCGAGCGCGTCATGGGATTTTGTACGGACGACCTAGCGCGCCGTTTTTTATTGGTCACGCCGATGTTCGAGCGCGCGATCGTCGACGCCGGGATCATCCTGCTCAAATATTGGCTCGAGGTCAGCCCGGAAGAGCAGGCGCGGCGACTGGAAGCGCGGGTCGATGATCCGCGCAAGATCTGGAAGTTGTCTGGTCTCGATTTGAAATTCTATGGGCGCTGGTACGACTATTCGCGGGCGCGCGATGAGATGTTTCGCGCCACCGACACCGCCTGGGCGCCATGGTATGTGGTCCGCTCCGACAACAAAAGGCGGGCGCGCCTCAACACGATCACGCACATCCTGAGCAAAATCCCCTATCAGGAGTTGCCGCGTGAGCATGTGCATTTCCCGAAACGGCAGCCGAAGGGCGACTATAAAGAGTCGGACTATCCGTTTCGCTTGATCCCCGAAGTGTTCTGATCATCCAAATCCGACACCTCGCCGCTGATCTTCCGCAAGGCGGGCGTCAACCGAGCAGGGTCAGGAGATGGCGGACCAGCACCAGGCTCGCGGCAAGGGCGGCGATCATCACCGGCACCCAATTGCGCTTGCCCGGCCGGTAAGGGCGGCGATCGGCGACGAGGGCGGCCGCGAGCACCGCCAGCGAGAGGGCGAGGGCCAGGCTTGTCGCGGTCAGGTCCTCCGGCTCCGTCTGCTGTCGCCCGAACGGTGCCCGCGGGCGTGCTCAGGCCGCGTCGAACCCGCTTGCCGGCCGCGGCAGACCGTAATGGTCGCGCAAGGTGGGGCCCTGATAATCGGTGCGGAAGAGGCCGCGCCGCTGCAACAGCGGGATCACTTCGGTGCTGAAGACATCGAGCTGGTTGGGCAGCAGCGGCGGCATGATGTTGAAGCCGTCGGCGGCGCCGTCATCGAACCAGTCCTGGATCAAATCGGCGATCTGCTCGGGTGTGCCGGCGGTCACATAATGTCCGCGCGCACCGGCCGGATAGCCGAGCAGCTGGCGCAGGGTGGGGCGGTCGCGTCGGACGAGGTTGAGGATCACTTCGGTGCGGCTGCGCGCGGCCTCGACCGAGCCGGGGTCGGGGAAGTCGTCCGGCGACAGCGGGCGGTCCAGCGGCAGATGCGAAAAATCGTGCCCGCCGAAGCGGTTTGACAGTCGCCTGCGCCCGACCTCGACGTCGGTCAGCGCGTTGACCTCGCGCACCAGCCGCTGCGCCTCGCTCTCGCTCGCCGCGATCATCGCGCTGAGCCCCGGCAAAACCAACACGTGGTCGGGGTTGCGGCCCTCGGCGGCGGCCAGCGCTTTGAGTTCGCCGTAAAACCGGCGCGCACTCTGTTTTTCGAGATGGGCGGTGAACACCGCCTCGGCGTGGCGTGCGGCAAAGCGACGGCCGGTGTCGGACGAGCCCGCCTGCACCAGCACCGGCCGTCCCTGGGGACAGCGCGGCAGGTTCAACGGGCCGGCCACGCAATAGAAGTCGCCGCGGTGGTTGATCGGGCGGATCCGCTCGGGGCGCGCATAGCGGCCGGCGGCGCGGTCGTCGACCACCGCATCCTCCGCCCAGCTGTCCCACAGCGCCTTGACCACCGCCATGACCTCCTCGCCGCGGGCGTAGCGGTCGGCGTGGCTCAGCTGCGCCGCACCGCCGAAGTTGCGCGCCGCGGTCGCCAGCCACGACGTGACGATGTTCCAGGCGGCGCGGCCGTTGCTGATGTGATCGATCGTGGCGAACTGGCGGGCGAGGTTGAAGGGTTCGGTGTAGGTGGTCGAGGCGGTGGCGATCAACCCGATATGCCGGGTCGACACCGCGAGGGCGGCAAGCAGAGTGACGGGTTCGAGCCAGGCGCGCGCCGCCTGGCCGACATCCTCGGCCAGGGCCAGTTGGTCGGCGAAAAAGATCGAGTCGAACCGCGCGGCCTCGGCGCGCTGCGCTAGATCCTGGTAATAGCGGATATCGGTCAGCGCCAGCGGCGAGGTGGCCGGATGCCGCCACGCCGCCTCATGGTGGCCACGGCTGTGGATGAACAGGTTGAGGTGCAGCTGTCGCCTCATCGCGATCCCCTTGCCAGGCATGCGCCTTCCGCCGGCGTTTCACCGCGCGCCGCCACAGGCGCGAGCGACCCGGAATAATGTGCCGGCGGCTGCGGTGCAACGGTTCGGGCGATCGGATGGCGGTTTGTCGAAAAAACGCTTCCGGTCGGTTGGCTCGATCGAGCCCTGCGGCCGGATGCGCTTTGGCTGGTGCGGCCGCGTCGGTTGAGCCACGCATATTGTCGAAAATGCCCGAAAATGCAGCCCCTGACTGCCCGGCATTTGTGCGTCGCACATTTAAATAGCAGAATATACAGTGATCCAGTCACAATTTTCTTGTTGCGCCGCAATAGAGGCCGGTCGATAATTTGCCAGGCGGGTTGAGGGGCTGGTCATGAACGACACGCTGTTTACGCATCAAAAGGCCAATTCACCGGAAGCGCGCTATTCGGATGGCGGGCTGCGCGCGTTTTTTGTCTACTGCGATATGGGGGTCATCGAGGCGACCCACGGCAGGTTGCGCGTGCAGCTGGTGCGCGCGGCACGCCCGTCGTCCGAAGCCAAAGGCGGGACCGGCTTTCATATCCACACCGCCGATATCCATGTCGTCTACATGATCCGCGGCTGGGCCAAGTTCGACTATGACGGCGTCGATACGTTGGTCGAGACCGGCGACTGCGTCCACCAGCGTCCGGGGATCGTGCACAACCTCTATGACTGGTCGGATGACATGGAATTCATGGAGATAATCGCTCCGGCCGATTACCAGACGACCGAGATCACGCCGCCGGCAATTCCGACGACGCGCTGATCGCGGTCGCCGGCGCAGTCGGCTGCCGGGTCGCCTTGTCGCGATAAGAGGCGGCGTCGCGATCGGCGCCGCGCCCGCGGGTTCAGTCGTTGGCGTAGATCGTGTCGCGCAGCAACGGATAGATGAACCGGCTCCAGCGTTGGCCGTTGAACACGCCGTAATGGCCGACGCCAGTCTGGACATGATGCCGCTTTAGGTAGCGCGGCAGGCGAAAACAGAGTTCCTGCGCCGCCGCGGTCTGGCCGACGGCGCAAATATCGTCGCGCTCACCTTCGACCGTCAGCAGCGCCGTGTGGCGGATGGCGCCGGTATCGACCGGGTGTCCACGCCAAGCCAGCCGCCCCCGCGGCAAGGCGTGTTCCTGGAACACCGCGCGCACGGTCTCCAGGTAAAACTCCGTCGGCAAATCCATAACCGCGAAATACTCATCATAGAATTTGCGGATCGCCGCCGCTTTTTCGGTCTCGCCATTGGCAAGATGACAGAACAGGTCGAGCTGAGCCTTGATGTGGCGGACGATATTCATGCTCATAAAGGCGGCGAGCTGGGCATGTCCGGGATAGACCCGGCGCCAGGCGCCGCGATGGCGTGGCGGCACGACATCGATCAAGGTGCGTTCAAACCAACCCAGCGGGCGGCTGGTCGCCAATCGATTGACGGCGGTCGGGTTGATGCGCGCATCGATCGGCCCGGCCATCAGCGTCATGCTGTGCGGGGTCGCCCGGTGACGGTCTTCGGCCATCACCGCGACCGCAGCCAAAACCGCGACACAAGGCTGGCAGACCGCGACGATGTGGGCGCCGGGACCGATGCGGTCGAGAAACCGGATCACATGGTCGATGAAGTCGTCGAAGCCGAAGCCGCCATCGTCGAGGGCCACGTCGCGCGCGTTGTGCCAGTCGGTGATAAACACCTCGTGTTCGGCCAACAATGTCTCGACCGTGCCGCGCAGCAACGTCGCAAAATGACCCGACATCGGCGCCACGACCAGCACCCGCGGCTGGGCCGTCGGCGCCGGCTTGGCAAAATGCAGCAGGCTTCCGAACGGGGTGGCGTCGACGACCTCTTCGCGCACCGCCAGCGGGACGCCATCAACCATGACCCGATCGATCGCAAAGGCCGGCCGGCGATGCGTCAACCCGGCCCGGGCGATCAGTTCGCAGATCGCCGCGCCGGCGCGCTCGAGCGCGCTTTGTGCGATCCCGGGCGGCAGCGAGCGCAATGCCGCGGCGGCGCATCCGGCCATGCCGCGTAACGGCGCAACACCCTCGGCGTAGGCCTCGAAATTTTGATAGATCATTGCGCGGGTCTGAACCTTTTTTGGGCAGAGGCTGCGTTGATTGGCCCGCGGCTTGCGTGGCCGACCCACGCCGACCATCGATCCTTCGGGACGAGTGGACGTCACCTCATCGGTTTCAATCGAGGGACCATTGTGATGACCATGGCCACCCTGACGATCAGTAGCAAAAACTATTCCTCTTGGTCGTTGCGCGGCTGGCTCCTGTGCCGCATGGCCGGTTTGGAGTTTGCCGAGGAGGTCGTGCCGGTCGAGGACCCGGCTAATCGCGCCGAGCTGTTGCTGCTCTCGCCATCGATCCTGGTCCCGTGCCTGGTTCACGACGGCATGCGCATCTGGGACACCTTGGCGATTGCCGAGTATCTCAACGAGATCAAACCGGAAGCCGGCTTGTTGCCGGCCTCGCGGGCGGCCCGGGCGCGCTGCCGTTCGATCTGCGGCGAGATGCATTCGGGTTTTGCCAATTTGCGTTCGGCATTGCCGATGAACCTCAAAGCGCGTCATCCCGGGTTCAAGGTCTGGTCGGGCGCGCAGGCCGATATGGACCGGATCACGACGATCTGGCGCGATTGTTTCGCCGAATACAAAGGGCCTTACCTGTTCGGCCGATTGACGATGGCGGATGCGATGTATGCGCCGGTCGTGACCCGGTTTCTGACCTACGATGTAAAACTCGACCGCGATTGTGCGAGCTATTGCGACCGCATTCTGTCGCTGCCCGACATGATCGCCTGGCGCGAGGCGGCACTCTTGGAGCCCGACGAGCTCGAAGAGCTGGACATGGAGTTCTGAGGGGCGCCGTCGTTCCGCGCGGATCGCCGTCGGCTGCGGAGCCGGGTGGCGAGGATGGCTCGATCGGCCGCTGCCTATTTTGTGCGCCGGCGTGCTAGAAATGGGCGGCGCTTGCGGCGGGAGTTTCGATGTCGAGCACTACTCCTCTTTCCGGGCTTACCGTGGTCGAAATCGGCCACAGCATTGAGGCGCCCTATGCCGGCATGATCCTCGGCGAACTCGGCGCCGAGGTCGTCAAGGTCGAAAATCCGCGCACCGGCGATGCGGCGCGCGGCTGGGGCCCGCCTTTTGCCGCCGGAGCGGCGACCTGCTTTCATGCCGTCAACCGCGCCAAGCGCGGGATCACGATCGACCTCGCCGACCCCGGCGAGGTCGCGACATTAAAGCGCCTCGTCCTCGATCGCGCCGATATCGTCCTGCATAATCTGAAATTCGGCGCGCTCGACCGTTACGGCTTGTCGGCGGCGGCGCTGCTCGCCGAAAAACCGAGCCTGATCTATTGCAATCTCGGCGCGTTCGGCGCCGTCGGTCCGCTCAAGGACCGGCCCGGCTACGACCCGTTGATGCAGGCCTATGGCGGGCTGATGAGCCTGATGGGCGAAGATGGACGGGCGCCGGTGCGGGTCGGGGTGTCGATCGTCGATCTCGCGACCGGGATGTGGGCGGTGATCGGCATTCTCGCCGCCTTGGCCGAGCGCGGGCGGACCGGCCGCGGCGGGGTGGTCGACACCTCGCTTTACGAAAGCGCGCTTGCCTGGATGACGATCCCGATCGCGGCCTATCTCGTCGACCGCAAAATCCCCCGGCCGCAGGGTTCGGGCGTCGAGATGATCGTACCTTACCAGGCGTTTGCCGCCGCGGACGGGTATCTGATGGTGGCTGCCGGCAACGACAACCTGTTCCACCGGCTATGCGGGGTCGCCTCGCGGCCCGAGCTCGCCGAGGACCCGCGCTTTCGCACCAACAAGGACCGGGTTGTCAACCGCGCGGCGCTGATCGGCATTCTCGAGGATATCTTTGCGGCCGAGCCGATCGCGGCGTGGCGCGAGCGCCTCGATCGCGCCGGCATTCCGAACGGTCCGCTGCAGACCGTCGACCAGGTTGTCGGCGACCAGCAAACCGCGGCCCTGGGCATGATCCAATCGATCGCGGCGCGTGATGCGGGAAATGGACGGTTGTCGCTGGTCGGGTTGCCGTTGTCGTTCGACGGCGTTCGCCCGCCCTTTACCATGGCCGCTCCCGCTCTTGGCGAGGACAATCCCGACTTCGCCGGTAAAACATGATCCCGGTCCGCAGCGCGGCGTGCACCGCCCTGCTTGGCCTCGCCCTCGCCGCCTGCGCGGCGACAACATCGGGCGGTGCGGATCACGACGCGGGCGGGGGGAGCAAGATCGCAGTCCGCGAGGATATATCGGGCCACTTTATCGCGCTGATCGGTCCCAAACGGCAGGACGACCCGCCCTATCTCGGTACGCCCTACACCAATTTCTCATGCCTGCGCAGTTTTATCGATCGGCGCACCGGCGAGACCGCGCAACAGCTTTATGTTGCCGCGAGCTATGACCGCAACCATGATTGGACGGCCGCTTACGACAGCCGCGGCCGGAGCTTAAAATTTCTGCCGATCAGCCGGTTTCCGATTGCCTGCCAAGGCAAGGCCGACTGCTCCTACGCCGAGGAGTTCGCGGCGAAACTGCCGCAAAATGAATTGGAGGAAAATCCGCAGGGCTTTTCGGTCACCTTTGTCGCCAAGAATGGCGACAAACAAACCGTGGCTGTGTCGTCCAGCCAGGTTGCCGCGCAGCTTACCGCACTCACCGCGTATCGCCGCGCCGCAAAACAGGTATCGGCGGCCGGCGTCGCCGCGCGCTAGTCGGACTTGGCTTTACCAGCCGTAGGAGGCGCCAACTTCGGCTTCGGCTTCGGCCCGCGCCATATCGTCGCTGACCGTGTGACAGACCGCCGGTGCCGGCACAGCGGCCATAACATCGGCGCCAACGCAGGTCATCTCATGGCTCGGGATGACGGCTCCGACCAGCTGCGGGTCGGTGGCCATGACGCTGTGCCGCGAGGCCAAGGCCTGCACCCCGCCAAACAGCACCACCAGCGCGATCGCGACCGCCCAGGCCGAGGCCACCATCCGCCAACCGCCGAGATGGCGCTGTAGCACGCTGCGCTCGGTCTCCATCTCGAAATATTCAGGCATGGCAACGCCCCGAGGTTTTTTGCACTGCAAGAAAGATAGGCAAGCCGGACTGACCTAGATAGGGGCGTCGCGGCATGACAGCCCTGCATCATACATGGGCGGTAATAGGAAATATGAACAATGTGCATTTCGTGCCGATCGCAACCGCGGCCGTCGCATCGAGGCGTTTGCGGCGGCGTTTTCGCCCGGCGATGGTGATAAACTCGGGCCGCGGCTGGAGCGGGGCGGCGGCCTGCCCGGGATGGCGGGCGCTGCGGCGCGGGGTTGCGTCGCCGCCGCTGTCGCGGCATGGAGGATTTGCGAGGGTGGGAGCCGGTCGGCGGTTGCGCGGCCAGGCAGGAGGACAGGAATGAGATTTGGGCTATTCGGCGGGGCGCGCGCCAAGGGCGGGCCGGCGGGCGACAGTCACGCCTATCACGATTTCGTGAATTATGTGGTCGAAGCCGAAAAACTCGGATTCTCAAGCGTCTTTCTGGTCGAACACCACTTCACGGGTTTTGGCCAGGTCTCGGCGTCGATGAGCCTGCTGGCTTATCTCGCGGCGCGCACCGAGCACATCCGGCTCGGCACCGCGGTTGTCGTGCTGCCGTGGCACAATCCGATCCTGGTCGCCGAGCAGGCCGCCACCCTCGATCTGCTATCAAATGGCAGGCTCGATTTCGGCGTCGGCAAGGGTTATCGCGCTTATGAATTTTCCGGGTTTTGCATCCCGCCCGAGGAAGCCGGCGAGCGCTTTGACGAAGCGATCGAGGTGATCCGCAAGGCGTGGACCGCGCCCGGCCGCTTTTCGCATCACGGCAAGCGCTGGCATTTCGACAATGTCGTCGTCGAGCCGAGCCCGATCCAGCGGCCGCATCCGCCGTTATGGCTGGGCGCCGGCAGTGCGCCCTCAATCCGTCGCGCCGCCCGCGAAGGCTATAATCTTCTGCTCGACCAGATCGCCCCGACCGATCTGATCATCGAACGGGTCGCGGTGTTCCGCGACGAATGCGAACGAGTTGGTCGCCGCTGGGATCCGCTGTCGGTCGGCGTCACCCGCGGGCTGCAAATTGTTCACAACGAGGAAGAGCGGCGGCGCGCGATCGCGATCCGCCGGCAAGTGTTGAAAAACATCGGCGATCTTGCGCGCGGCCCGGATGCCGAGCGTTATGCCCGGATCAAGGACGACGAAGACGCGTTCGTGCTCGACGACGCGCCGCTGCTCGGCACGCCCGAAGAGATCATCGCGCGGCTCAAAAAGCTCGAAGCCGGCGGGGTCGAGAATGTGCTGTTTGCGGCGCCGGGCGCGTCGGTCGCGCATCTGCGGACTTTTGCCGAAGAGATCATGCCGGCCTTTGCCGATGCGCCGCTCTCTCGCCCAGGTCTGAACACGGCAATATTCCTCACCCCGCGGCTGCGGGGCGCGCAGGCGGCCCCCTGTGAGGCAAAGAATGCAGAGGGTGAGGCCAAAGCATGCAAAGGGAGGAGGCATGGAACAGCGCACCGCAATCGTGACCGGCGGCTTGCGCGGCCTCGGCCGGGCGATGGCGCTGGGGCTCGCCCGCGCCGGCTGCCGGGTCGTGGCCGTGGGTCACATCGCCACCGACGTGGCCGAAATCGAGCGCGAAATCGCGGGAACGCCGCTGGTCGACCATCTCCTGCCGTTGGTGGCCGATCTGCGCCGCGCCGAGGAATGCGCCCGGATTGTCGCCGCAGCCGAGGCGCGATGCGGCCCGGTCGACATCCTGGTCAACAATGCCGGGCTCACCTTTACCTATATCGACCCGGCGCGTTACCGGCGGCCGACGATCCAGCGCTTTTGGGAGGTCGCCGATGAGGTCGTCGCCAACGTCATTGCCACCAACTATCTTGCCGCCGACCGGCTGGCGCGGCGGGTGGCGCGGGGAATGGTGGAGCGCGGCTGGGGCCGCATCGTCAATGTCACGACCAAGCTCGACACCATGAACCGGGCCGGGACCCACCCCTATGGCGCCTCGAAGGCGGCGCTTGAAATGGCGACCGAGGTATGGGCGAAGGAAACCGAAGGTACCGGGCTTACGGTCAACATCGTCAACCCCGGCGCCGGCGCCAACACCCCCGGCATGGCCGAAGAGATGCGGCAGATGAGCCGCGAGGGCCGCGCGGCGCGTCTTGTCGAGCCCGAGGAGATGGTTCCGCCGCTGCTCTATGTCGTGTCGCGCGAGGCCGACCGGATCAATGGCTGGCGGTTTGATGCCAATCTGTGGGATAGCCGGCTTCCGCCGGCCGCGGCGGCGCGGATCGCCGGTCGGCCCGCCGGCTTTGAAATGCATCCGCAGCCGGGCTGAGCGGCAAACCCGGCGATTTTCGCCGGCGGCGATCCGCCTTAGGCTGGCGCGGTGTTCGGAGAAGGCTGATGGCGAAGAGTTATCGTGTTGCGGTGATTGCCGGCGACGGTATTGGCCGCGAGGTGATGCCCGAAGGGATCGCCGCGCTCGAGCGCGCGGCCGCCGCCCACGGTTTCGCCTTGAGCTGGACCGAGTTCGATTGGAGCTGTGAGCGCTACGCCAAGACCGGGCGAATGATGCCGGAAGACGGGCTCGACCGTTTGCGGCTTTACGATGCGGTCTATCTGGGCGCGGTCGGCCATCCCGAGGTGCCCGACCACGTCTCGCTGTGGGGGCTGCTGATCCCGCTGCGCCGCGGCTTTCAGCAATATGTCAATCTGCGACCGGTGCGGCTGTTGGCCGGGGTGCAGTCGCCGCTCAAGGACCGTGCCCCCGGCGACATCGATTTCTATGTCGTGCGCGAGAATAACGAAGGCGAGTATTCCGAGATCGGCGGCCGGCTTTATCAGGGCACCGAATTCGAGATGGCGATGCAGCAGGCGGTATTCACGCGCCGCGGCTGCGACCGGATCATGCGTTTTGCCTTCGAACTCGCGCGCAAGCGCAAAAAGCACGTGACTTCGGCGACCAAGTCGAACGGGATCATCCATACGATGCCCTACTGGGACGAGCGCTTTGCCGCGGTGGCGCAGGACTATCCCGACATCCGCACCGACCAGTACCACATCGACATTCTGACGGCGCATTTCGTGCGCCACCCGGATTGGTTCGACGTCGTGGTCGGGTCGAACCTGTTTGGTGACATCCTGTCGGATTTGGGGCCGGCGGTCGTCGGCTCGATCGGCATCGCGCCCTCGGGCAACATCAATCCCGAGCGCGAATATCCGTCAATGTTCGAGCCGGTGCACGGCTCGGCCCCCGACATCGCCGGGCGCGGCATCGCCAACCCGATCGGTCAGATCTGGTCGGGCGCGATGATGCTCGCCCATTTCGGCGAGACCGCGGCGGCCGAAGCAATCGAGCGCGCGATCGCCGAGGTATTGGCCGATGGCGGGGTGCGCACCCCCGATCTCGGCGGCAACGCCGGCACGCGCGAATTGGGTGCGGCGATTACTGCCGCGATCCGCTGAGCGCCTGGCGGTGACCGATCGCCCACACATAATCGGCGACGGCGGCCAGCTCGGCTTGTGAGAGCCGGGCGCCGCCCATCGGCGGCATCACCCCGGTGTGTTGCTTTGGATGCTGGACCCCATCGGCGATGGTCCGGGTGATCGCCGGCACGCTGCCGTCACCCCACAGCGAATGCCCGCTGGTCAAATCAGACCCCATCGGGGTCCCCTTGCCGTCCGTACCGTGACATCCGGCGCAGGTTCCGTTGCCGGCCTCGCCGCGGAAGATGCGCTCGCCGAGCGCGACCTGGTCCGGCGATGCGCCCGGCGGGATCGGAAGCGGACCCGCCCCGGCATTGGGATGAACGCCCTCGGGCGGCAGCGCGTTGCCCGAGGTTGCAGCCGCCGTCGCGGCCGTCGCCGGCGCCGCCGGGGCAATCCCCGCCGCCTTATTGGCGCCCTGATAGGTGACCCGCCAGATGCGGCCGCCCTTATCGTCGGCGATGTACAATGCCCCGTCGGGCCCGACCGCGAGCCCCGTCGGGCGATGCGCCGCCCGGCCCGGCTCCATGTATTTCCCGGCAAAACCGTCGGCGAACACGACAAACGGGCCCGACGGCTTGCCGTCCGCCAGCGGCTGAAACACGACGTTGTAGCCGCCCTGCGGCTCGGGGGCGCGGTTCCATGACCCGTGGAACGCGATAAAGGCGCCGTCTTTATAGGCCGAAGGGAATTGGGCACCCTCGTAGATCAGCATGTCGTTGGGCGCCCAATGGGCCGGAAAGGCGGCGACCGGCGCGTCCTTTTCGGCGCAGATCCCGACCGCTTTGCCGCCATCCCCGCCATATTCCGGAGCGAGCACGAGCCGGTGCTGGAAGCCGTCGTAATAGCACTCCGGCCAGCCGAAATCCGCGCCCTTGTGCAGCTGGACCAACTCTTCGGCCGGCAGGTCGGCGCTTTGCCGCAAGCTATAGAGCTTGGGCCAATTTTGTCCCAGCTGGTCGCGGCCATGCTGGGTGGCGAAGATCCGACCCGCGGAATCAAACGAGATCCCCTCGCCATTGCGCAGGCCCGTGACAAAACGCTCCGCCGGCGAGAAATGCTGCCCGATGCGGTTCGCATCGTAGCGCCAGATGCCGGCCCGGGTTTCGAGCTCGGGGCAAGGGTTCTCGCCCGGCACATTGGGCATGCGGTTCTCGCTCTGGCACGAATTGGTCGCAGAGCCGAGGTCGACATAGAGGTTGCCCTGGTGATCAATGGCAAAGGGGTGCATCGGGTGGTCGCCGGTCAGCGGCAAGCCCGAGACGACCGTTTCCGGCGCCGTGGTCGGCGCGATCCCGCTGGTCGGCAGCCGGTAGCGGACAATCCGATCATTGGTCTCGGCATAGAGATAGCCGTTGTAGATCGCGATGCCGGTCCCTCCGGCATTGCCCTCCGCCTGGGTCGGACCAAAGCGGACGATCTTGTCGGCACGGCCATTGCCGGTCGTATCCTGCAAGGCGATCAGAAAGCCGCAGGGCGGCGGCGTGTCGTAATGGTAATAGCGCCCGCTCCAGGTGTTGACATAGACGACACCGTTCGGCGCCACGGCCAGGTGCCGGGGATGGCCCAGCCGGTCGGCAAAGACCGTGGCGCAGAAACCTGCAGACAGGCTGATGCCGCCATTGTCCCCGGGGCAGGCCGGCGAGGCTCCCGCCGGTTGCGCCGCCGCCTGGGCGTGGGTGGGGGCTGCGGCGACCAGCAGCATTCCCGCAACGACGCTCGCCATCGCGGCCGCCGAACCCTTCCTCAAATACCTGTTGTCTGGCGTCATTGCGTCTGCCCCCCGAGACGATCGAGCGAGGGCTCGAGCCCGGCCTGGAAACACCTCTCTCGCCGATTGCGACACGAGGCCAGCGAAAAGCGGCACATCATGCGCTTTACACCTAAATGGCGGGCCGCTCATCCCCGACAACGCATGCCCTCGGCGGCCGGCCGCGTGTCGGCGAACCCTTACCGGACGGACGAGGGCATGCTCACACCGGAAAACCGGCACGGCGCGGCGATAGCGCGATGCCGATGCGTGCCGCTTCGAGCATGTAATAGCGGGTCATCTGCACAATATCGGTGCGCCAATAGAGCTGCTGCTGCTCGCTTTCGAGAAAATCGGGGCCGGCAAAAGCGTAGCAGTAGGTTTCGACATAACGCCGCACCGGATCGCGCATAATCAGAGCATCGCGCCAGCCGAATTGCCAGCCGGCGTGTTCGGCGCCGATCCGCCAACGGTCGAGCCGCACCGCCAAGGTGCTGGCATCGAGCGCATCGAGGGCGGGAACCCGGTAGACCGCGACCAGCCGGTGGACATTGAGCTGCAATTGCATCAACAGCTCGTCGCCAAAAGCCTGCACCAGATAGGCGGCGTCTGCGGCGCCGCGGACGTGGCGGATTTCGACCTGGGCGCGCGCCGCCGTTTGCAAATCGGTCTCGCCGCTCTCGGCATCGAAGCTCGGCAATTCATAATCGACCGCGCGTAACGCCTGGGGCATTTGTCCGGTCAAAAAATCCTCGATCCGTTTCTCCGCCTCGGCAAATGTCAGCATGCGCCCTCCTCGGCCTTCCGCAGGTGGATACGCTTGCTTTCAATCGAGGTTCCCGGTCACCACTGCCGGTAGACATCGCCAACGGCACCACCGCTGGGCGGCTGCGAAAGGGAGGGGCGCTGTGAAGGGCAGCGGCCGCCGCGACCCGGCGGGGAGGTCCGCGCCGAGCGTTCAAATCGTCGCTATTCCCGGTCGTTCCCCGGCGCAAGAGCCAAACTCGGCGGTGGCGGGCACAGGCGCATGGCGCCGAAAAGCCGGCGCCGTCGCGCAAGAATGCCGCCGAGCGCGGCGGGCGCCTTTTCCTTATCCTTACCCTGCCGGGTGGATGGCGGCCGCCTTGACCTGATCGCTGACAAAGGGTTCGAATTCGCGAAAATTCTCGGCGAAGCGGTGGGTCAATTCACGCGCCGTTTCATCGTAGGCGCGCTTGTCCGACCAGGTGCCACGCGGGTCGAGCACCTCGCTCGGCACCTCGGGGCAAGCTTCGGGGACCAGCAGCCCGAAATTCGGTTCGCGCCGAACCGGGGCGTCGGCAAGCCGGCCATCCAAAGCAGCACGCAACAAGGCCCGGGTGTAGGCGATCGGCATGCGCTTGCCGACGCCGTAGGTGCCGCCCGACCAGCCGGTGTTGACCAGCCAGCATTGCGAGCCATGACGCTTGATCCGCTGGCCCAGCAACTCGGCGTAGACCGAGGGGTGGCGGGGCATGAACGGGGCGCCAAAGCAGGTCGAGAATGTCGCCTCGGGCGCGTTGCCGAGGCCTTTTTCGGTGCCGGCGACGCGTGCGGTGTAGCCCGACAGGAAATGGTACATCGCCTGTTCGGCACTCAGCCTGGCGATCGGCGGCATCACCCCAAACGCGTCGGCGGTCAACATCACGACATTGGCCGGGTGCGGGCCAAGCCCGGTCGGATCGGCGTTGGGGATGAAATCGATCGGGTAGCAGGCGCGGGTGTTTTCGGTCAGGCTGTCATCGTCGACATCGGGCACCCGGGTGGTTGGATCGACCACGACGTTTTCGAGCACGGTGCCAAACCGGCCGATCGTCGCATAGATTTCGGGCTCGGCGGTCGGTGACAGATGGATCACCTTGGCATAACAGCCGCCCTCGAAATTGAAGAGGCCGTTGTCGCTCCAGCCGTGCTCGTCGTCGCCAATCAAGGTGCGGGAATTGTCGGCCGACAACGTGGTCTTGCCGGTGCCGAAAAGCCCGAAAAAGATCGCGGCATCGCCCTTCGGGCCGACATTGGCCGAGGCGTGCATCGGCAGCACGCCCTTTGCCGGCAACACGAAATTCAGATAACTGAAAACCGATTTCTTGATCTCACCGGCATAGGCGGTGCCGCCGATTAGAACGAGCCCGCGGGCAAAGTTGATAAAGATAAAGACGTCGGAATTGATCGCGTCGGCCTCGGCGATGGCATGGAAATTGGGAGCATGCAGGATCGTGAAGGCCGGTTCGAACCCGGGCAACTCCGACGCCGGCGGCCGAATGAACATGTTGCGTGAGAAGAGGCTGTGCCAGGCGCTGTCGGTGACGACCCGCACCGGCAAGCGATAGGCGGGATCGGCGCCGGCATAGAGATCCTGCACATAAAGCTCGCGCCGCTGGAAATAGGCGAGCATCCGTTGGTGCAGGCTGTCAAACCGCTCGGGCGAGATCCCCTGGTTGATTTTGCCCCACCACACCGTGTCCCGGGTCCCGGGTTCCTCAACAATATATTTGTCGCGCGGGGTGCAGCCGGTGAACGCCCCGGTGTTGACCGAGAAGCTGCCGCCGGCGACCACCTCGCCCTCGCAGCGGCGGACCGCATGCTCGTACAGCACCGGCATCGACAGGTTCCAATACTCGGCTTCAAGGTGGCGCATTCCCTGGCGGTCGAGCCCGAAGCGGCTTTTGGTCATTATCGCTGGAATCTCCGTCATCGACGTTTCCTTCCTGTGCCGTGCGCCCCCGCTTGGCGTGCGAGAGCCCCCGGGTTTGCCGGCGCCTACCATAAGCGTGCCGGCCTGTCAAAGTGCGTTGTGGCTGGGTCGCGCGGCGGTTGACCGCTACCGCGGCCAGGCCATTCATTCCGCGGCGGCGAGCTGCAAGAGTGCCGCCCGCGCCGCGGCGGCGGTGACAGCGGCGGCAAACTCGATGCGCGCCTCAGCCGCTGCGCAGCGCAAGTCGGCTCCTTCGGGATCGAGCCCGACGACCTGCCAATCGCTGCCGCCGCGCCCGCGGCGCCGGCGCATCAGCGCCTCGAGGGCGCGGCGGTGATCCCGGTTGATTTCATCCAGCAACCCGGCTTCGGCGGCGGCGAAGGGCGCAAGATCGGCGGTCAGCAGAAATTCGCCGCCGTCGATCCATTCGATCCGGCCGAAACCGGCAACGAGATGGGCGCGCTCGACCGCGACCCGGTAAAGCTGGAAATCGGAAAACCGAGCATAGCGCGCACTCGACGGGCGCAGCCGGGTAAACCGCGCCAAACGCCCGGGGTCGTCGCAACGCCGGGCCTGCCCGAGCACGCTCAGACGCGGTCCGTCGAGCCGGTCGTCGCCGGCCTCGGCGCCGTCGAACAACAGCGAGACCCGCGGGTCGAAGGCGATGTTGCGGCTGTGCTGGGCGATGTCGGAGAGCAACAGCAGCGGGCTGGCATCGAGATCGGCGGCGGTAAGCACAAGCGAGGCGTAAGGCGCGCCGCGCAAGCTGGTGGCGAGGGCGGCCCGCGCACAGCGGCGCAGCAGCCGCCGCCCAAGCGCGGCCCCGGCCGATTCTCCGCCGCTCATCGCCGGTCGCGGTGCGCCGACCGCCGATCGCGCGGCCCGCCGGCAATCGGGCAGCGGGGAGAGGCTGTAAATTTGCCGCTATAGAACATCACAGGCGATACCCTGCTTGGCTGTTGCCGGCAAATGGCCATATTCGGAATTAAAAGCATCCGTCGTGATCCGATTGCAGCCTGCCGGAAGTTCTTTGGGGGTGACGAGTGACAAACACTATTGCTCTCGTCGATGACGACCGCAACATCCTGACCTCGGTGTCGATCGCACTCGAAGCGGAAGGCTTCTCGGTGCGCTGTTACAGCTACGGTGCCGAGGCGCTCAAAGGCATCAGCACCCAGCCGGTCGATGTTGCGGTGCTCGACATCAAGATGCCGCGCATGGACGGAATGGAGCTGCTCGAGCAGCTGCGACGGCTAAGCCACGTACCGGTGATTTTTCTGACCTCGAAAGACGACGAGGTCGACGAGTTGCTGGGTTTGCGCATGGGCGCCGACGACTATATCAAAAAGCCTTTTTCGCAGCGGCTGCTGATCGAGCGCATCCGCGCGCTCATTCGGCGCGGCGAATTGGCGCGCGAGCGGAACGACCCGCAGGGCGAGCCGGTGGTCGTGCGCGGCCGGCTGGTTCTCGACCCGGCGCGGCATATGTGTACGTGGGGCAATCAACCGGTCGAGTTGACCGTGACCGAGTTCCTGATCTTGAAATCGCTGGCGCAGCGGCCGGGCCATGTCAAAAGCCGCGACCAGCTGATGGACGCCGCTTATGGCGAGCACATTTATGTCGATGATCGCACCATCGACAGCCACATCAAACGGTTGCGCAAGAAGTTCAAAGCGGTCGACAGCGATTTCGCCCATATCGAAACGCTCTATGGCGTCGGCTACCGATATCGCGAACGCTGAATCTGCGCCGACGGCGACGGCCGTCGAAACCGAGCGCGGCGGGCCTGCGGTCGGGGGCGCCGCGCCGACCGCCGAGCGTCGTTCCTTGCTGCTGCGCCGACGACTGCGCGGGGCGCGTCGGCGCGCGATATCGCCGCTTACCCTTCGTATTTTGGCGGTCAATGTTTTGGCGCTGGCGTTGCTGGGAAGCGGGTTTTTATATCTCGGCCGCTACCAGGCGAGCTTGATCGACCAGCAGATCGAGGCGCTCAAGACCCAAGGCGAGGTGTTCGCGGCCGCGCTCGGCGAGGGTGCGGTTCTGGATTCGGCCGATGAAGGCGAGGTATTGCTGCCCGATCTTGCCCGGCAGATGATGCGCCGGCTGGTGGCGCCGACCAAGACCCGCGCCCGCCTGTTCGACGTCAAGGGTGATCTGATCGCCGACAGCCGCGTGCTGCGCGGGCCCGGCGGCGCAATCCAGGTCTTCGCGCTGCCGCCTCCCACCCATACCGGCGCGATCGGCCGGCTGCTCGAAGAGGCCTATGCCTGGATTGTCGGAAAGCTGCCCCGGACCCGGCCCTACGCCACCTATCACGAGAGTTTCGTCCCGCACGCCGCCGATTACAGCGAAGTCGAGCGGGCGCTCAGCGGCGAGCCCGCCGAAATGATCCGCCGCGATCCCGCCGGCGGGCTCGTGCTCAGCGTCGCGATACCGGTGCAGCGCTACAAACAGGTGCTTGGCGCGCTGATGCTCTCCACTTCGAGCGCCGAAATCGAACAGGAGGTGCGCACCGTCCGCTTCGAGCTGCTGCGGATTTTTGCCGCGGCGCTGTTTGTCACGGTATTGTTGTCGCTCTATCTGGCCGGCACGATCGCGCGGCCGATCCGCCGTCTCGCAGCGGCCGCCGAACGTGGTCGTGGCCGGCGGGCGCGCGTTGAAATCCCCGACTTCACGCGCCGCGGCGACGAGATCGGCGATCTGTCGGGGGCGCTCAGAGAGATGACCGATGCGTTATGGCAACGCATGAGCGCGATCGAGCGGTTCGCGGTCGACGTCGCCCATGAAATCAAAAACCCGTTGAGCTCGCTGCGAAGCGCGGTGGAAACCGCGGTGCGGATCGAGGATCCGGTCACGCTGCGGCGGCTGATGGCGATCATTCTCGACGATGTCGAGCGGCTTGATCGTCTGATCACCGACATCTCTGACGCATCCCGGCTCGATGCCGAGTTGAGCCGGCTCGAACTGGGCCCGGTGGATATCGCCGCCATGCTGCAGGCGCTGGTCGACGTCAACGCGGCGACGCGCACCGGGGACGGCCCGCGGCTGGTTCTCGATCTGCCCGAGCGGGGCCGGGCGCTGATGGTTTCCGGCATCGAGACGCGCCTGTCACAGGTGTTTTTGAACGTGATCGCCAATGCGATTTCATTCAGCCCGGCGGGGGCGGAAATCCGGTTGACCGCCCGCTCCGACGGGCGCGCCGTGCTGGTGACCGTGGAGGATTGCGGGCCCGGAATTCCGCCCGACAAGCTGGTCGCGATCTTTGACCGCTTTTACAGCGAGCGGCCCCCCGGCGAGAAATTCGGCACGCATTCCGGGCTCGGCCTGTCGATCTCGAAGCAGATCGTCGAGGCCCATCGCGGGATGATCTGGGCCGAGAACCGGGACCCCGCCGAGGGTGTCGGTGGCGCCCGGTTCTGCATCCGCTTGCCGGCGCTGTCGTGAGCCTGATGCTGTTGCAGCATGCCACGGCCGTCGCGATCGCGGGGGAGGCGGTGCTGCTGCGCGGTCCTTCGGGCTGCGGCAAGTCCGACTTGGCGCTGCGGCTGATCGATGGCGGGGCGCGGCTCGTCGCCGACGATCAGACCCTGCTGCGGCGGGCCGGCGAACGGCTTGTGGCTTCCGCCCCGCCGGCGATCGCCGGTCTTCTCGAGGTGCGCGGCGTCGGCATCGTCAAGCTCGATGCGCTGGCGGAGGCGCCGCTGTTGTTCGTCGCCGAGCTGGGTGCGGCGGCCGCGATCGAACGCATGCCCGAGCCGCGCTTCGAGACGCTGCTGGGAATAAGGGTTCCGCTGATCGCGCTTGCGCCGTTCGAGGCCTCGGCGCCGGCCAAGCTGCGATGCGTGCGGCGCGCGTTGGCGGCGGGGTGGCCAGGGGCTATAATCGGCATGTGAGCACCAAGGGTGGTCAGGAACCTTCCGTTGCGGCAAGAACACCGCCGCCCGCCCGCGTATTGCTGGTCACCGGAATGTCGGGCGCGGGCCGCTCGACGGCGCTCAAGATCCTCGAGGATCTCGGCTACGAGAGTTTCGACAACTTCCCGGCGGCGCTGGTTCCGGCCCTGATCGAGAGTGCGGCGGCCGATGGGCCGGCGATTGCCGTCGGCGCCGATGCGCGCACCCGCGGCTTTACCGCAGCGGCGACGATGCTCGACGGGTTGGCCGAAATGGTCTCGCGCACCGGCCGCGAGCTGCGTGTGCTGTTTATCGATTGTGATGACGACCGCCTGGAACGGCGCTATATCGAGACCCGAAGACCCCACCCGCTGGCCGGCGATCGTCCGATCATGGACGGCATCCGCCGAGAGCGCCAAATGCTCGCTGCCCTTCGCGACCGCGCCGATCTGGTGATCGACACCTCCGCTTTGAACGCCGTCCAGCTGAAACGCCTGCTGGCGGGACATTTCGGACTGGGCGGCGGCGGCGTGCGAATTTTTGTCACATCCTTCGCCTTTCGCCACGGATTGCCGCGTGAGGCCGATCTCGTCTTCGACGTCCGGTTTCTCGAAAACCCCCATTATGTCGAGACGCTGCGCGGGCTGACCGGCGCCGATCGCGCGGTCGGCGTGCATATCGAGAAGGATGCCGAGTTTGGCCGCTTTTTCGAGCGGCTGTGGCTTTTGTTGGAACCCCTTTTGCCGCTCTATGAAAGCAGCGGCAGGACTTATCTGACGATTGCGTTCGGCTGCACCGGCGGCCGGCATCGTTCGGTATATGCGGCCGAAAGGCTGGCCCAGCGGTTGCTCGCCGCCGGATGGCGGACCGAGCTTGCTCATCGCGATTTGCCGTCGAGCCCGGCCGGCACCGCGGCGTCGCCTTCTGCGATTGCCGTCGTGCCCGATTGAGGCGGCCGTCCAACAGAGGACTCCGATGATCGGCATGATTTTGGTGACCCATGGGCGGCTGGCGGCGGAATTCGTCGCGGCCCTTGAGCACGTGGTCGGCCCGCAAACTCAGATCGCCGCGGTTTGCATCGGGCCCGAGGACGACATGGAGCAGCGTCGCCAGGAAATCCTGCGCCGGATCGCCGAGGTCGACAGCGGCGATGGAGCGGTGCTGCTGACCGACATGTTTGGCGGCACCCCGTCGAATTTGGCGATTTCGGTCATGGATCGGCCCAAGATCGAGGTCATCGCCGGGGTTAACCTGCCGATGCTGATCAAGCTGGCCAGCTTGCGCCAGAGCGAGAGCCTCGAGCGCACCGTTCTCGGCGCGCAGGAGGCGGGCCGCAAATACATCAATGTCGCCTCGCAATTGTTAAGCGAGGCCCGACAATGAGCGGCTGTGAGTCGGAGGGCGGCGCCGCCGCGTCGGCGACGATCCGCCGCATGGCCACGATCTGTAACCAGCGCGGTCTGCACGCCCGCGCTTCGGCGCGCTTTGTCAAAATGGCCGCGCAATTCGACGCCGATATTCGGGTGCGCAAAAACGGCACCGGGGTGTCGGGGCGCTCGATCATGGGGTTGATGATGCTGGCCGCGGCCCCCGGCGCGGTGGTCGAGCTCAGCGCCAGCGGTCCGCAGGCCAAGGAGGCAGTCAACGCGCTCGCCGATCTGATAGAATGCAAGTTCAATGAGGACTGACGAGATTGTCGAGGTGGCGGAGGCGCCGGGGCCGGCGCAGCCAGCCGACGAGCGTCGCTTGGCGGGGCTCGGGGGGTCGCCCGGGATCGCGATCGGATCGGCCTATCTCGTCGAGGGCGGCGATCTCCCGGTCCATGAAAGCCATATACCCGAGGGCGAGATCGACGCCGAGCGGGAGCGCTTGCGCGAAGCGGTCGAGGCTTCGCTCAAACAGCTGCGCAAGCTCAAGGGCAAGGCCTCGGGTCTGCCTGAATCGGCGGCCGAAGAGATCGGCTTTCTGCTCGACGCCCATGCGCAGATGCTGTCGAATTCGCGGCTGGTGCGCGGCGCCGGCGAACGCATCGGGCGCCAGCGCATCAACGCCGAACGCGCGGTCGAGTTGGAAATCGACGAGATTGCCCGCAGCTTCGCGGCGATGCGCGATCCCTATCTCGCGGCCCGTGGCGAGGACATCCGGGTCGTCGGCACGCGCCTGATCCGCAACCTGATCAAAAAGCCTTATGTCGCTTTTTCCGGTGTGCCCGAGGGCGCGGTCATCATTGCCGACGAACTGACCCCGGCCGACACCGCGCTGATGGACCCGCAGCGCATCTCCGGCTTTGCCGCGCAGTTCGGCGGCGCCGAGAGCCACACCGCGATCGTCGCCCGCGCCCTGGGTATGCCGGCGGTGCTCGGGGTGCCCGAGCTGATCGCCAATGCGCGGCCGGACGCGACGGTCATCGTCGATGGCAGCGAGGGTACGGTCATCATCGATCCGCGCCCCGAGACCATCGCCGATTATCAGGCGCGGCGGGAAGCGCTGACGCGCGAGCGACGCTATCTGGCGCGGTTGCGCCGGTTGCCCGCCGTAACCCGCGACGCCGTCGAAATCACCCTCGAAGCCAATATCGAGCTGCCGATCGAACTCGAACAAGCAATCGTCAACGGCGCCATGGGGCTCGGCCTCGTGCGCTCCGAATTCCTCTATATGAACCGCGACGATCTGCCCGGCGAGGAAGAGCAATACGCGGTGTTTTCGTCGCTGGTGCGCGGCATGCAGGGCAAACCGGTGACGGTGCGCACCTTCGATCTCGGCGGCGACAAGCTCGCCCGCTCGCTGGCCGATCATTATGCCAAGGCCGACAATCCGGCGCTTGGGCTGCGCGCGATCCGCTTGTCGTTGCAGGACCGGCGGCTGTTGGACCCGCAACTGGCGGCGATGCTGCGGGCGGCGGCCGAGGGGCCGCTGCGCATCATGCTGCCGATGATCACCCATGCCGGCGAGATCCGCCGGGTGCGTGAAGCCATGGAGCAGGTCGCGCGGCGGCTGCGCCGGCGTGGCGTACCGGTCCCAAAGCCGCTGCC